>NZ_JAVVLT010000050.1:0-6684 GCF_036224885.1 Marinobacter sp. OP 3.4 | reverse complement strand
CAGAGCCAGAGCCAGAGCCAGAGCCAGAGCCAGAGCCAGAGCCAGAGCCAGAGCCCAGCGCCGAACAGACTCAGTCTTTTGTGGCATCCATGCCGGAACGATTCGTGCCCAGGGACGAGGTCCATGCCACAGCAGGCTATACGACCCAACTGGTGGCGGGTTACGAAGAGCAGACAGCCACGACATTCATTCGCCGGTATCCGGAACTTCCGGGGCTGCGTTACACTCGAAGTCAGAGAAACGGGCGAAACTGGTTTGTTGTCTATCTCGGCCAGTTCGACAGTCGGGAGGCAGCGCGGGCTTCCATCGCGGATCTGCCGTCATCGATACGCTCCCAGCAGCCCTGGATCAGGGCCCGGGGAGAGATCTGAAAGGCGCCGCGAGCGCCTTTTTTTATGATGTGAAGTTGCCCGATGATGAATGGCGCTCCAGCGGTAGCTGCCTGACTTGACTCGTGAATTGCCCATAGCGCGCGCGAGGTTGGCACTATATTTGTTTGTATAGGTATTTCCACGAGTGTAAAATAGCCAGCCCTTTTTTTCAGTGTCAGCGGAAGGGTAGGTTAGATGCGCACCTAAATCGCTGACAGAAAAGCATTTTATGCGAGAGAACGCTTATGATGACAGGTTTGTATCATCCCGATGAATTCAGGGACAACTGCGGCTTTGGTCTGATCGCGCACATGAAGGGCGAGGCCAGCCACAAGTTGTTGCAAACTGCCATCGAGTCGCTGACCTGCATGACCCACCGTGGTGGCATCGCAGCAGACGGCAAGACCGGTGATGGATGTGGCCTTCTCATCCAGAGCCCCGATGGTTTCCTTCGCAAGGCGGCACAGGCCGCCTTTGGCAAACAGCCCGGCAATCTCTTTGCGGTGGGCCAGATCTTTCTCAGCCCGGAAGAGGCCCGGGCTGAGGCCGGCCGTAAGGCCATCGAGCAGCGGTTGAGCGACCGCGGCCTGGACATCCTGGGCTGGCGCAAGGTACCCACGGATCCGTCCTGTCTGGGCCCCATGGCCCAGGACTGCCTGCCGTGGATCGAGCAGGTGTTTGTGGTACCGGGTAAAGAGCAGAACGAGCGGCAGTTCGCCATCGACCTGTTCGTTGGCCGTCGTCTGGCCGAGCGTGACATGGCGGAGGACGAAGAGTTCTACATCTGCAGCCTGTCCCACAAGACCCTGTCCTACAAGGGCCTGATGATGCCGGCGGACCTGACCCGGTTCTATCCGGATCTTGGTGATCCGGACCTGGAGACCGCAATCTGTGTCTTCCACCAGCGTTTCTCCACCAATACCATGCCCAAGTGGCCCCTGGCCCAGCCGTTCCGTTACCTGGCCCATAATGGCGAGATCAACACCATTTCCGGTAACCGTAACTGGGCGCTGGCCCGTGCCGCCAAGTTCGAGGCCCCCGATCTGCCTGACCTGCAGACCCTGCAGCCCCTGGTGAACCTCACCGGTTCCGACTCATCCACCATGGATAACATGCTGGAAGTGTTGCTGGCCGGTGGTGTGGACCTGTTCCGGGCCGCGCGGATGATGATCCCGCCGGCCTGGCAGAACGTGGACACCATGGACTCGGAACTGCGGGCCTTCTACGAATACAACTCCATGCACATGGAGCCCTGGGATGGTCCGGCGGGGCTGGTGCTGTCCGATGGCCGCCATGCCGTCTGCATGCTGGACCGCAATGGTCTGCGTCCGGCGCGCTGGGTCATCACCAAGGACGACTTCATCACCCTGGCGTCCGAGATCGGCACCTACAGTTACAAGCCCGAGGATGTCGTGGCCAAGGGCCGTGTCGGTCCGGGCCAGATGCTGGCGGTGGACACCGAGAGCGGCGAGGTGCTGCACACCCGGGATATCGACCAGCGCCTGAAGAGTGCCCAGCCTTACAAGAAATGGCTGCGTGAGAACGGCCTGCGGGTGGAGTCCACCCTGAATGCCGCCACGCCGGAATTCAGGCTGATGGACAATGACGAGCTCCAGGTGCATCAGAAGATGTACATGGTCACCTATGAAGAGCGTGACCAGGTGCTGCGTCCGCTGGCGGAAAACGGCCAGGAAGCCGTCGGTTCCATGGGCGACGACACTCCCATGGCGGTACTGTCCAGTAAGGTTCGCCATGTTGCCGACTACTTCCGTCAGAAGTTCGCCCAGGTCACCAACCCGGCCATTGATCCGCTGCGTGAGGCCGTGGTCATGTCCCTGGAGACCTGCCTCGGCGCCGAGCAGAACGTGTTCGAGGAGACTGCTGGCCACGCCAACCGGATCATCCTGACCACGCCCGTGCTGTCGCCGGCCAAGTTCCTGCGCATCGAAGGCAATGACCGGCCAGGCTTTGAGGTGGCCAAGATCCGCCTGAGTTACACGCCGGAGCGGGGACTGGAAAACGGCGTCCGTGATATTTGCGAGGCGTCCGAAAAGGCCGTCCGTGATGGCAAGGTGCTGTTGATCCTGTCGGACAAGGACCTCAAGGAAGGCGAACTGCCGGTCAACAGCCTGATGGCCACCGGCGCGGTCCACCATTACCTGGTGGAGAAAGGGCTGCGCTGCGACTCCAACATCATCGTGGAGACCGGCTGGGCCCGTGATCCCCACCATTTCGCGGTGCTGTTCGGCTTTGGCGCCACCGCGGTCTATCCGTACCTCGCCTACCAGGTGATCAATGACCTGATCCGTACCGGCGAGATGCTGATGGACCCCATCGACGCCAAGAACAACTACCGCAAGGGCATCAACAAGGGCCTGCTCAAGATCCTGTCCAAGATGGGGATCTCCACCATCACCTCCTACCGGGGGGCCCAGCTGTTTGAGGCAGTGGGTGTTGCCGATGACGTGGTGGACCTGTGTTTCAAGGGCGTGCCCAGCCGTATCCAGGGGGCGACCTTCTTTGATTTCCAGCAGGACCAGGAGCAACTGGCGGCTACGGCCTGGAAGCGTCGCAAGTCGATCACCCAGGGCGGCCTGCTCAAGTACGTTCATGGTCAGGAATACCATGCCTTCAACCCGGATGTGGTGAGCACCCTGCAGGATGCGGTCACCAGTGGAGACTACGGGCAATACCAGGAATACGCTGGCCTGGTGAACAGCCGTCCGGTGTCCACACTTCGCGACCTGCTGGCCTTCCGCAAGGACATTGACCCGGTGGACATCACCGAAGTGGAGCCGGTGGAGAACATCTTCCCGCGCTTTGACTCGGCGGCCATGTCCCTCGGCGCCCTGTCGCCGGAGGCCCACGAAGCCCTGGCGGTTGCCATGAACACTCTCGGTGGTCGGTCCAACTCCGGCGAGGGCGGCGAAGACCCGGCCCGCTACGGCACTGAGAAGCGCTCCAAGATCAAGCAGGTGGCGTCCGGCCGTTTTGGCGTCACTGCGGAGTACCTGCGCAGCGCCGACGTCATGCAGATCAAGGTGGCCCAGGGCGCCAAGCCAGGTGAGGGCGGCCAGCTGCCCGGCGGCAAGGTCAATGCCCTGATCGCGCGGCTGCGTTACTCGGTGCCAGGCGTCACCCTGATTTCGCCACCGCCGCACCACGACATCTACTCCATCGAGGATCTGGCGCAGTTGATCTTTGACCTCAAGCAGGTCAACCCGAGGGCGCTGGTGTCGGTGAAGCTGGTCTCCGAGCCGGGTGTCGGCACCATCGCTGCCGGTGTGGCCAAGGCCTACGCCGACCTGATCACCGTGTCAGGCTATGACGGCGGCACCGCCGCCAGCCCGCTGACGTCCATCCGCTACGCCGGTTCCCCCTGGGAGCTGGGCCTGAGCGAGACCCAGCAGGCGCTGCGGGCCAACGACCTACGGGGCAAGATCCGCCTGCAGACCGATGGTGGTATCAAGACCGGCCTGGATGTGGTCAAGGCCGCCATCCTGGGGGCTGAGAGCTTCGGCTTTGGCACCACGCCAATGGTCGCCCTGGGCTGCAAGTACCTGCGGATCTGTCACCTGAACAACTGTGCCACCGGTGTTGCCACCCAGGATGACCACCTGCGGGAAGAGCACTTCAAGGGCACGGTGGAGATGGCCATGAACTTCTTCCGCTTCGTGGCGGAGGAAACCCGGGAATGGATGGCGAAACTGGGTGTTCGCACCCTGGAGGAACTGGTGGGGCGTGTTGACCTGCTCGAACGCCTGCCGGGCGACACCGAGCGCCAGAAGCGCCTGGATCTGAGTCACCTGTTGCATAACGACCATATTCCGGCGGACAAGCCCCAGACCTGCCAGGTGGAGCGCAACCACCCGTTTGACGAAGGGGCCCTGGCGGAGCGTATGGTGTCGGAAACCGCCGACGCCATCGCGGACAAGAAAGGCGGCACCTGGGACTTCACGGTCACCAACTGCGACCGCTCCATCGGTGCCCGCCTGTCCGGCGAGATTGCCCAGGCCCATGGTAACCAGGGCATGGTGGACAGCCCCGTCGTGCTCAATCTGACCGGTACCGCCGGCCAGAGTTTCGGTGTCTGGAACGTGGGTGGCCTGCACATGCACCTGGAAGGGGATGCCAACGACTACGTGGGCAAGGGCATGACTGGCGGCAAGCTGGTGGTTCGTCCGCCCCGGGTCAGCAGCTTCAAGTCCCAGGAAACCGCCATTGTCGGCAACACCTGTCTGTACGGTGCCACCGGCGGCAAGCTGTTCGCGGCCGGAACCGCCGGTGAGCGCTTTGGCGTCCGTAACTCCGGGGCCCACGCCGTGGTTGAGGGTGCCGGTGATCACTGTTGTGAATACATGACCGGTGGCCTGGTGGCCGTACTTGGCAGTACAGGATACAACTTCGGGGCCGGCATGACGGGCGGCTTTGCCTATGTGCTGGACCAGGACAACACCTTCGTGGACAAGTACAACCATGAACTGGTGGAGATCCAGCGGATATCCAGCGAGGACATGGAGCCCTACCGGAATCACCTGCGCGGTGTGATCACCGAGCATGTGGATGAAACCGGCAGTGAGTGGGCCCGCCATATCCTTGAAAATTTCGACGACTACGTTGGCCGTTTCTGGCTGGTGAAGCCCAAGGCCGCCAGTCTCAAGAGCCTATTGGCCAGCACCCGGGCGCGACCGGAGTAAAAGGTCCGTCCGAATGACCGTAGTCAGTGGCCGCCCCTGCCCAGCGGGGGCGAGCCCGTCGAGATCACGATGATGAGAGCGTCATGATGAAAGAACGACTGAACAACGATTTCCAGTTTGTTGAGGTAGGCCGAGTCGACCCGAAGAAGGTGCCCGCCAGCAAACGTCGCAAAAACTTCGGCGAGATCTATTACCAGTTCGAGCCGGCGGATGCCAGCAGCCAGTCGCACCGGTGCCTGGAATGCGGCAACCCCTATTGCGAGTGGAAGTGCCCGGTTCACAACTACATTCCCAACTGGCTGAAGCTGGTCTCCGAAGGCAACATCATGCGGGCCGTGGAGCTGTGTCACCAGACCAACTCCCTGCCGGAAGTCTGTGGTCGTGTGTGCCCCCAGGACCGTCTCTGTGAAGGCGCCTGCACCCTGAACGATGGCTACGGGGCGGTGACCATCGGCTCGGTGGAGAAGTACATCACCGATACCGCCTTTGCCCTGGGCTGGAAGCCGGACATGACCGGTGTCAAATGGACCGACAAGAAGGTCGCCGTTATCGGCGCCGGGCCCGCGGGTCTTGGCTGCGCGGATATCCTTGTGCGCAATGGCGTCAAGCCGGTGGTATTCGACCGGTATCCGGAAATTGGCGGCCTGCTGACCTTCGGTATCCCCGAGTTCAAGCTGGAAAAGACCGTCATGACCCGTCGCCGTCAGGTGTTCGAGGAAATGGGCGTGGAGTTCCGCCTGGAGACCGAGGTGGGCAAGGATGTCCAGTTGCAGGACATCATCAACGACTACGATGCGGTCTTCATGGGCATGGGCACCTACACCTACATGAAGGGCGGTTTCCCCGGTGAAGAGCTGGACGGTGTCCATGACGCGCTGCCATTCCTGGTGTCCAATGTGAACCGTCGTCTCGGATTCGAAAGTGATTCTGGCGATTTCATCGACATGAAGGGCAAGCGTGTCGTGGTACTTGGTGGTGGCGACACCGCCATGGACTGCAACCGTACTTCCATCCGTCAGCAGGCGGCCAGCGTGACCTGTGCGTATCGCCGTGACGAGGAAAACATGCCCGGTTCCCGCCGCGAGGTGGCGAACGCCAAGGAGGAGGGCGTCAAGTTCCTCTTCAACCGTCAGCCCATCGCGATTATCGGCGAAGACCGGGTTGAGGGCGTCAAGGTGGTTCAGACCAAGCTCGGCGAGCCGGACGAGAATGGCCGCCGTCGCCCTGAAGTGGTGCCGGGCAGTGAGGAAGTCATTCCGGCAGATGCCGTGTTGGTTGCCTTCGGGTTCCGCCCGAGCCCGGCTGACTGGTTCGATGAGCTGAAGGTGAGCACCGATGACTCAGGCCGTGTAAGCGCGCCTGAAGAAGCAGAGTTTGCCTTTCAGACCACCAATCCGAAGATCTTCGCCGGTGGCGACATGGTGCGTGGCTCCGATCTGGTGGTGACCGCGATCTGGGAAGGCCGCGAGGCGGCTGAAGGCATCCTCGACTACCTGGATGTCTGATCGGATTGTAATCTGATGCGTATCAAGAGGGCGGTACCGTTCCACGGGCCGCCCTTTTTTTTATTGTGCGCCAGGCATGGCGCGTAGCGCCTTGACGGCGCTGTTCCGGTG
>NZ_JAVVLT010000049.1:0-7176 GCF_036224885.1 Marinobacter sp. OP 3.4 | reverse complement strand
GAGCATCGCCCTTACAAGGCGAGGGTCGCAGGTTCGATCCCTGCACCACCCACCACTTTCCGGGCCATTGGCTTTCCCTGGTCAATGGGGGTTGCTGAAACAGGCCAGCGCCTGGACAGCAAGAATGCGGAGCGGTAGTTCAGTTGGTTAGAATACCGGCCTGTCACGCCGGGGGTCGCGGGTTCGAGTCCCGTCCGCTCCGCCATTTTTCTCCCCCTTTTAAGTTCCTCTTTGATTTTCCTGCTTGGAAGCTCCCCTGTTCTTGGGTAGTTGTTCCTGTCTGGTTTTTACCTGTCGCAAAAATTGTCCGGTAAGTCTTGAGCCTGATCGGGCGAACCTCTACTTTAGTCGAATCCTGAACATGGGCGCCTTGTCCATCACCTGGTGAAAGCAGCGAAGATTGCGAATCCGGGTGCATGGTCCGGTACCGGGTGCCGTTTTCCGGGACACGCCGTGGATCCGTCCATGGAGGCTCTTCAAAAACGTCCATGTTTTTGAAGGTCCCGGAAAACGGCCCCCGGCACCGAACCTCGAGCCTGGGTGGTGCCGCGAAAAACTAAAATTGATATAGAGAGACCCCACATGACCGCTTCACAACAACCGGGCAAGGCCCGCTATCCCCATTTGCTGGAACCCCTAGACCTGGGCTTCACCACGCTCCGTAACCGGACCCTGATGGGTTCCATGCATCTGGGGCTGGAAGAGCGCCCCAATGGCTTTGAACGCCTGGCCGCTTTCTATGCCGAACGGGCCCGTGGTGGTGCCGGGCTGATCGTGACCGGGGGTATCGGCCCCAATGTGGAAGGGAGTGTCGGCCCCGGCGCCGCCAAGATGACCACCGAGGAAGAGTCCGATCAGCATAAGGTGATCACCCAGGCCGTGCATGAGGCCGAGGGCACCATCTGCATGCAGATCCTCCACGCCGGACGCTATGCCTATCATCCGCAACTGGTGGCGCCTTCCGCCGTGCAGGCTCCCATTAACCCGTTCACGCCCAACGAGCTGGACGAGGCCGGGATCGAGAAGCAGATCGAGGACTATGTGACGGCATCGGCCCTGGCTCAGCGGGCCGGGTATGACGGTGTAGAGATCATGGGGTCCGAGGGCTACTTCATTAACCAGTTCATCGTCGCCCGTACCAACAAGCGCACCGATGGCTGGGGTGGCAGCTATGAGAATCGTATCCGTTTGCCCCTGGAGATCGTTCGGCGGGTGCGGGAGCGGGTTGGTCCCAATTTCATCATTATCTACCGCCTGTCCATGCTGGACCTGGTGGAAGAGGGCAGTACCTGGGATGAGGTGGTGCAACTGGGCAAGGCCATCGAGGCGGCCGGTGCCACCATCATTAATACCGGCATTGGCTGGCATGAGGCGCGGGTGCCCACTATTGCCACCTCCGTGCCCCGGGGTGCGTTTACCGAAGTCACGGCGCGGATGAAGAAGGAAGTCAGTATTCCCCTGGTGACCACCAACCGCATCAATATGCCGGACGTGGCAGAACAGATCCTGGCCACCGGTGAGGCGGACATGGTGTCCATGGCCCGTCCGTTCCTGGCGGATTCGGATCTGGTGAACAAGGCGGCAGAAGACCGGGCTGATGAGATCAATACCTGCATCGGCTGCAACCAGGCCTGCCTGGACCATACCTTCAGTGGCAAGCTGACCAGTTGCCTGGTGAATCCCCGCGCCTGTTATGAAACCGAGCTTAACTACACGCCCACGGACAGCCCCAGGAAGCTGGCGGTGGTGGGCGCTGGTCCTGCCGGTCTGGCCTTTGCCACCGTGGCGGCCCAGCGTGGGCACAAGGTGACGTTGTTTGACTCCGCGGACGAGATCGGCGGGCAGTTTAACCTGGCCAAGCGGATTCCCGGCAAGGAGGAGTTCCATGAAACCCTCCGTTATTACCGGGTCATGCTGGAGAAGCTTGCCGTGGATGTGCGCCTGGGTGCGCGGGTTGATGCCGATACGCTGCGTGAGGGCGGGTTTGACGAGGTGGTCCTGGCCACCGGCATCAAGCCCCGCACGCCGGAGATCGAGGGTATCGACCATCCCAGGGTGGTGAGCTATATCGATGCGCTGACCGGCCGCAAGCCCATTGGCGAAAGGGTGGCGGTGATTGGCGCCGGTGGCATCGGGTTCGATGTGTCGGAATTCCTGGTGCATCAGGGGGCGTCGGTGTCCCTGGACAAGCATGCCTTCATGAAGGAGTGGGGCGTGGACCTGGCCGTCGAGCATCGGGGCGGTGTCGAGGGTGTGAGTGCGGATGTCACGCCACCGGCCCGGGAGATCTGGTTGCTGCAGCGCAAGACGTCCAAGGTGGGTAAGGGGCTGGGCAAGACCACCGGCTGGATCCACCGTTCCGCACTGAAGATGAAGGGTGTGCACATGGTGCCGGGCGTTACCTACCGGCGGATCGATGACGAGGGGCTGCATGTGTCCATCGCCGGCAAGGGCGAGAGCGAGGAGGACCGGGTGCTGGCCGTTGACAGTATTGTGCTCTGCGCCGGACAGGATCCCCTGCGGGAGCTCCAGTCGGCACTGGAGGGCAGCAACCTGCCGGTGCACCTGATCGGCGGTGCGGATGTGGCGGCCGAGCTGGACGCCAAGCGCGCGATTGATCAGGGCAGCCGGCTTGCCGCCTCGCTATAACCTGTATCCGTTGGAGACGGGTTGCCGATATCGGCGGCCCGTTCCGCGGTAGTCAATCACAAATTCTCACAGTTCCCTGCTGCCGATAGTGACTCTCTCTGGCTAAAATGGACGCTGGTCGTCACACTGAGACGTTCCGATGCAATGTTGTGACCTCTCTGACGTCACAATTTTTGGTAACTCAGGTCTCTTTTAGCCGGAGGATTTGAATGGCTCTAGCCGATCCATCCGAAGAAGGATATTCCGCCGTTTTCCTCATGGATGGTATCGAGGTGGCGCGTCAGATGCGGGCCGCCGAATTTGACGCCTTCCTGGATGGCTACGTGGGCCTGTCGGACCTGGCGGACACCGACGTGCAGGCAGTGTTCGTGCAGATCGGTTCCGATCTTCTGGTGCGAGGGCTGGTGTTCTTCCGGATATATTTCGACGAGGAAGGGCGCGCGGACAGCCACTGGAACATTCCGGTGGAGGCGCTGGCCCTGAAGGGTTCGGCCGGCCCGGATATGGGGGCAGGGCCCATCCGTCTGGTCTGCCGCAGCCTGTGTCCCGAGAAGCGCTACAAGTCCGAGCTCTGGGATCCGGATATGACGCCGGGGTCCAACCACTTCCAGACCATCCGTAAGGCCGTGACGGCCAACCATCTGAAATACAAGCGCAAGAGTCCCTCCGACGACGAGCAGATCCCCGTGTTGCGTACCGCGCTGGGTAAGCCCGACGCCGAGGTGGCCAGCCAGGAGGCCAGGGCACAGCGGAACCGGCTGGCCCATATGATTCGCGAGCAGCGGCTGCGTATCAAGACCCTGCAGGGCGCCCACCGGGATTCCCTGGCCGCCATGCAGCGGGAACAGAGACTCGAACATCGCGCCTGGCAGGAAAAGATGACCGAGCTGGAACGAAAGCTGGAGCGGACCAGGCTGGACGCGAAGAAGGTCAAGAAGCGCCTGGAGCGACGTGACCTCCAGGTGGAGGAACTACGCCAGCAGCTGGACGAGGCCCGGACGGCAGCGTTGGAGGCGCCCCAGGGTATGGAAGAAGCGGCCCAGGCGGAGGTGGTCCTGCTGCGCGAACAACTGGAGCGCAAGCAGCGGGAGCTGGACAGTATGGGTGAGCGCACCCGGGAGCTGGAGCAGGCGGTCAGCGAAGCCCGCAACAAGGCCCCGGACGAGGACAGCCTGATTCGCCAGCTGCAGGACCAGAAGGTTTTTCTGGTGGGGTACCACGCGGGTGTCGGTCACCTGACCCTGCCCTACAACGACCTGCGCCGTTACTTCGAGAATCCCACCGGCTACGCGGCGGAAAAGTGTGGACTTTCGGAACCGGATTACCGTCGCTGGCTCGACCACTACGAGAACCCTGTCTGCCGTGCCCCGGGCAGGAAGAAAGGGCAGACCTGTGGCCAGCCGGTCCTGCGGATCAGCCAGCCCGGTGAGTTCAAGGCGGGCGTGCATGACCGTTGCGACGATCACCAATAACCTTCATCGCCGGACAATCTTTTTCAGAATTGATCCGTAATTCGTTAAGATGATGGGACGCTTCCGGGAATGGGCCAGTGAATCACCGGCCCCCGGACGCCTCCAGACATCGCGACTGACAGACTGAGAGAGTTAATGGATCAATTCAGGAATATCGGTGTTATCGGCCGCATGGGCAGTGTCAAGGTGGTCGAAACGCTGAGGTCCCTCAAGACCTACCTGCTCAATGAAAACTACCAGGTGATCCTGGAGCAGGACACGGCGGGCATGTTGCCCGGTCACGGCCTGCAGGTGGCCAGCAAAAAGCTGCTGGGTGAAATCTGTGACCTGGTAATCGTCGTCGGCGGTGATGGCAGCCTGCTGGGGGCGGCGCGGGAACTGGCCAAGTCCAAGATTCCCATTCTCGGAGTCAACCGCGGTCGCCTGGGATTCCTCACCGACATCTCTCCCTCGGAGCTGGAAGCGCGCCTGGAAAAGGTGTTGCAGGGTGAGTATATCGAGGAGAACCGCTTCCTGCTGGATGGCAACCTGGAGCGGGACGGCCAGCCCCTGGGTTATGGCAGTGCCCTGAATGACGTGGTACTGCACCCGGGCAAGTCCACCCGGATGATCGGGTTCGATCTCTATATCGACGGCCATTTCGTCTACAGCCAGCGGTCCGACGGTCTGATCGTGTCCACGCCCACCGGCTCCACTGCCTATTCCCTGTCCGCCGGCGGGCCCATCATGCACCCCAAGCTGGATGCGGTGGTGCTGGTGCCCATGTTTCCCCATACCCTGAGCAGCCGGCCCATCGTGGTGGACGGCAAGAGCGAGATCAAACTGGTGATCGGCGATACCAACGAGACCTATCCCCAGATCAGCTTTGACGGCCAGATGGACATTGCCTGCGCGCCGGGGGATATCATCCGTATCACCAAGAAGCCCTTCAAGATCCGGCTGATCCACCCCAAGGATCACAATTTCTACGCCACCTGCCGCGAGAAACTCGGTTGGGCCAGCGAGATAGCAGCGAGTTAATCATGGCAAGTGCAAGACCCGCCTTCCGGGGCTACGACATCATCGGCGATATCCATGGCTGCGCCCGTACCCTCGAACACCTGTTGCAGCAGATGGGGTATCGTAAGCGCAACGGCGTCTACCAGCATGACCGGCGCCAGGCGATCTTTATCGGCGACATCATTGACCGGGGGCCCCGTATCCGCGAGGCCCTGCACCTGGTCAGGGACATGGTGGAGCACGGCTCCGCCCGGATTGTCATGGGCAACCATGAATACAATGCCCTGGGCTACTGCACCCGGGCCCGGCCCGGCAGTGGCAAGGAATTCCTGCGGGAGCACAATGCCCGCCATAACCGGCTGATCCGGGAAACCCTGGAGCAGTTCGATCACCATCCCCAGGAGTGGAACGAGTTCCTGGAGTGGTTCTACACCCTGCCGCTGTTCATCGAGGAGGAGCGCTTCCGGGTGGTCCATGCCTGCTGGGACGACCGCCTGATCCGCCAGTTCCTGGCATCCCAGGGCAGCCCGTGTATCGACGAGGATTTTCTGCATGCATCGGCGGCCATCGAGTCCTTCGCCGGACAGGTCATGGATACGCTGCTGCGAGGCACGGACCTGCCCCTGCCGGATGGCACGACGATTACCGGGCGGGATGGCTACACCCGCAGGTTCTTCCGTACCAAGTTCTGGGCCGAGGATCCCCGCACCTATGGTGATGTGGTGTTCCAGCCCGATCCGTTGCCGGAGGAAGTGGCCCGCCGTGAGCTGTCCGAGAAGGAACGATCGGAGATCATCCGGTATCCCCTGGGTGAACGCCCGGTTTTTGTCGGTCACTACTGGATGGAGGGCGAGCCCGCCCCATTGAAACCCAATGTAGCCTGCCTGGATTACAGCGCCGTGAAATACGGCAAGCTGGTGGCCTATCGCCTGGACGACGAACGGGAACTGTTGCCCGAGAAGTTCGTCTACGTGAACGTGGAGCGCCCGGAAATCAGCGGTGCTACCCAGACCGAAGACAGCGTCGCGAGGTAGTCGGCTTGCATCGAATCAAGGAACTGGAGACCGGGGACGACCTGTCCGGGTTTAGCACCTGGCTGGGACACCAGGGGGTGAAGCACCAGATCACCCGGGAGTCCGATGTGCAGGTGCTGTGGCTGGACAACCCCGACCATGCGGAACCGGTGCTGGCCGCGCTGGAGCAGTACATGAGCCGGGACGATGTCCGCGACCGGGTGGACCAGGCCAGCCGGGCGCCGATCCGGGGTGGTCGCTGGCAGCCGGCGCCCCGGCATTCGCCGATGGTGTTCGGGCTGATCATCGTGGCCGCGGTGATTGCCTGGCTCACCGGGCTCGGGGAAAACATCATGTCCGCGGTGTTCATGTACGTGGATCCCCGCTACAACGACTGGCAGACGTTTGCACAGCGCCTGGATGCAATGACCGACACCCTGGCCAGCGGCCAGCTCTGGCGCCTGATCTCGCCGGACTTCCTCCACTTCAGCCTGATGCACATCCTGTTCAACTCGGTGATGCTGTGGTTCCTGGCCAGCCAGGTGGAGTGGATGGACGGCAGGGGGCGCTTCCTGGCGCTGTTCCTGGTGACCAGCCTGGCCTCCAACACCCTGCAGTACCTGGTTTCGGGGCCGCTGTTTGGGGGGTTATCGGGGGTTGTCTACGGGGTGCTGGGCTACTGCTGGCTCAGTCAGCAACGGCAGCCCCGTTTCCAGTTTCCACCGGCCCTGGTGACCTTTGCGCTGGTGTGGATGATCATTGGTTTCACCCCGTTGCCGGTGTGGCTGGGAATCGGTCGCATGGCCAATGAGGCGCACCTGGGCGGTTTCCTGGGGGGCTTGCTGATGGCCGTTCTGATGCCGCCCCCTCGACCGCAACGGGCGGCCTGAGCACCAGGAGTCGGCGTGATTTGTGCCGCGCTGAATCCTGCACCTTTATATCGGACATAAAAAAGCCCCACCAAAAGGTGGGGCATAAATGAGCTCGGAAGCTCCTGATGAGAGAGATAACATGGCCAGCAAAAACAGGTGGTTATCTCTGTA
>NZ_JAVVLT010000048.1:13157-62275 GCF_036224885.1 Marinobacter sp. OP 3.4 | reverse complement strand
AGGACTCCGCCCTTTCACGGCGGCAACAGGGGTTCGAACCCCCTAGGGGACGCCACTCATTACCGGCTAACGACCGCGAGGCTTCTGCTTTACCCCGGCTTTCACCCTGGCATCCCGCACAATAAACCATCCGACGGCCGCCATAAAGCCAACCATCAGCAGTACCGTTCCCACTCCGGCAATAACCACGGCATCCCAATACATCACGTTACTCCTCTATAGCCCCTCATCATCCCCGATAACCGCAGGATCCTGTTACGAGTTCAGGTTACCCCCGCCCGGATACGCCCGTATTGACCTGCATCAACGGAAATAGCACACCGTTTCGTGCTGTTGCCGACACATTTTCCCGATGAACGGGGGACAAGGCCGAGGCGCGGCTGCTATATTTTCCAGGGGTTATACAACAGCCTGCCGTGGCCGGAACTGACGCCTGTCCCACAATGAGGGCTCCACAAGGCGCCAGCGCCCTGGCCTGCCACATCGCATACGGGAAGACATTCAGACAAACGGGATGCTCAGACTTATTTCGCGCCTTCAGCAGTTCCGCCGCGGCTCGCCCCTGTCGTTCCGGCTGCTGGCCTATATCCTGCTGTTCAGTTCCGCCTTCACGCTGGTTGCCTCCGGTTTACAGCTCTACAGTGATTTCAAGAAGGATGTGGCCGCCATCGAGGAACGCTTCGAGGTGGTTGAAAACGGCTACCGCTCCAGCCTGTCCCGCAGTCTCTGGGCCCTGGACCGCAACCTGCTGGAAGTGCAGATGGAAGGCATACTCTCCCTGCCCGATATCGTCCACCTGCGCCTTCGTATCTATCCGGACTCTGAACTGGTCATGGGAGAAAACCCGGACCGCGAGGCCTCCACCCGGGAACACCGCTTCACCATCACCCATAACGGTACTGTCCAGACCGAACTGGGCGAGCTGACTGTTACCGCGTCCCTGGAGCGCACCTACCGGGAACTGGAAGAAAAGATCTGGATCACCGTGGCCACCCAGTTTCTCAAGACTTTCCTGACCTCCATACTGATCGTGTGGATATTCCGCCAGATGGTAACCCGCCACCTCAGTCATATGGCCCGGTACGCCCGGCATTTCTCACTGGACAGCCTGGACCGCCCCCTGCGCCTGGAGCGCTCCGACAGCAAGCGGCACCGCACCGATGAACTGGCCCAGGTCACCGACGCGTTTAACCAGATGCGGGAACGCCTGGGGGAAGACCTGGACCGACGACAAAGGGACCAGGCGGAAATACGCAAGCTGTCCATGGCCGTGGAACAAAGCCCGTCGTCGGTCATGATCTGTGATCGACAGTGGCGTATCGAGTTCGTCAACCACAAATTCACCCAGCTCACCGGCTATCCGGCCGACCAGGTGCTCGGGCATCGTCCCGGTGAGCTTTCCCTGGGTGCCCGTGCCCACCGGGACAGCCAGAGTCTCTGGCAGATCATTCGCGTCCAGGTCCAGAGGGTCGGCGTCTGGCAGGGAGAAGTGAACAGTGTCCGGCGCAACGGTGACCGATACTGGGAACAGATCGTGGTATCACCGATCAAGGACGACAGCGGTCGCATCAGCCACTTCCTGGTGATTGGCGAGGACATCAGCATTCGCAAACGCTATGAACAGCAATTGCTGCGGCAGGCCAACTACGACATCCTAACCGGACTGCCCAACCGGATGCTGGCCCTGGACCGCCTCAAACTCGCCGTGGCCCAGGCCCAGCGGGAACATAGCCTGGTCGGGGTCATGTTCCTGGACCTGGACAACTTCAAGCATATCAACGACACCATGGGTCACGACGCCGGCGACAGTCTGCTGGTGGAGGCCTCGCGACGGATCTCCTCCTGCCTGCGGGGAACCAGCACCGTGGCCCGCCTAGGCGGCGACGAGTTCCTGGTGCTGCTGCCGGGGCTGAAGGATGCCAGCGGCGCCGAACAGGTGGCCGAACGCATCCTCGGCGGATTCAGGTCACCCTTCTCGCTGGGTGGACAGGAAGTGTTTGTCACCACCAGCATCGGCATCGCCATCTACCCGTCGGATTCCGATAACACCGGCACCCTGCTCCAGAATGCCGATGCCGCCATGTACGAGGCCAAGCATAAGGGCAAGAGCGCCTGGGAACGCTTCGCCCCGGAGATGAAGGAACTGTCCCACGAACGCCTGCAGATGGAGTCACGGATGCGGCGGGCCCTGGAACTGGACGAGTTCGAACTCTGGTTCCAGCCTATCGTCGATACGGTCTCCGGAGAGGTGACCGGCGCCGAGGCCCTGCTGCGCTGGAACAATCCGGTCATGGGCATGGTCATGCCCGACCGGTTTATCCCCCTTGCCGAGGAAACCGGCATGATCATCCCCATCGGTCGCTGGGTGCTGGAACAGGCCTGCGCCGCCACCCGGCGCTGGCAGGAGGCTACCGGCCGGGAACTGACCATTGCCGTCAACGTCTCGCCACGACAGTTCCGGGACCCGGAATTTGTCAGTTGCACCTTGCAGGCCCTGAACGACAGCAAGATGCCGCCGGAACGGGTGGCGCTGGAGATCACCGAGCGCCTGCTGCTGGACAACAGCATTGAGGCAGCCGCCATTCTCCACGAGCTGGACAGGGCCGGTCTCCGGCTATCGGTGGATGACTTCGGCACCGGCTTTTCGGCGTTAAGCTATCTCAAGAGTTACCCGTTCGATATCCTGAAGATCGACAAGTCCTTTATTGGCGACGTTCTGGTGTCCGGTGACAATTCCTCCCTGGTCCGTGCCATTATCACCATGGCCCACAGTCTCGGTCTCACGGTGGTTGCCGAAGGTGTGGAGGAAGAGACGCAGACCAACTTCCTGAAGGCCCACAACTGTGACTTTTCCCAGGGGTATTTCTACAGTCGCCCCCTGCCGGAGGCCGAATTCCTGACCTGGTTACGCACCCGATAGCGCCGCCCTCCCTGCCAACACTGTTCAGGGCGGTCTGTCGCCGGTAAGCTAACCTGACTCCAGTACTCGTGTATACATGAATCAAATCAAGGATATCGACAACATGGATGATCAGGTTCTGGTCATAAACTGCGGCAGTTCCTCGGTCAAGATCGCCCTGTTCGACCGCAACGGGGAACTCCGGGTATCCGCCCTGGCCGAGCGGATCGGCCAACAGGGTGCCCGACTGGTACCCGAGGGGCACGACACCATCAACCTGCCTGAGGGTGCGAATCACCGCCAGGCCCTGACGGACAGTATCCGCTGGTTGCAACAACAGGGGCATCTGGGCACGGCGCCACTGGCCATCGGTCATCGCGTGGTCCACGGAGGCGAGGCATTCCACCGGGCCGTGCTGCTGGATGACGATGTTATCCGGGCCATCGAGGATTGCGCCAGCCTGGCCCCACTCCATAACCCGGTGAATCTCGCCGGCATCGAAGCGACACGGGAGCTGTTCCCCCGGGTGCCTCAGGTCGCCGTGTTTGATACCGCCTTTCACCAGACCCTGCCCCGCCACGCCTGGCTCTATCCGGTTCCCCGGCGCTTCTATGAGGACTGGGGTGTACGCCGCTATGGCTTTCACGGCACCAGCCACCAGTATATGGCCGAGGAATCCGCCCGACGACTGGACAGGACCACCGACAACACCTCCATCATCTCCGCCCACCTGGGTAACGGCTGCAGCATCACGGCCATCCGTGACGGTCGTAGCGTGGACACCAGCATGGGGCTGACGCCCCTGGAAGGCCTGGTCATGGGCACCCGCAGTGGCGATGTGGACCCGGGCCTGTTCGACTTCCTGGCGGACAAGGGGATCGATCCGGAGGAAACCAATCGCATCCTCAACCGGGAGAGTGGTCTGCTGGGGCTATCCGGTAGCACCAGCGATATGCGCAACCTGCTGAAGGCCGCCAACGATGGTGACGACCATTGCCGGGACGCGTTCGAGGTGTTCTGTTTCCGGCTGGCCCGCTACATCGGGGCCATGATGGTGTCCCTGGACCGGCTGGACGCCCTGGTGTTTACCGGCGGCATCGGTGAGAACAGCGCCGAGGTGCGGGCCCGGACCGTTGAGCACCTTACCCTGGCCGGTTTCCGGCTGGATGCCGACAGCAACCGCAACCATGGCCAGGCCCGGAACGGGCGGGTATCCGCCGATGACAGCCGCTTCCCGATACTGGTCATTGCCACCCGGGAAGAAGCCATGATTGCCCGGGAAGCCCTCGCCCTGGCGTCCGACGAGCACCAGCCCACCACCGACCCGAACCACTGACCGAAGGAAGACCGCTGCCATGGCAAAAAGTCTGTTTATCGCTCCCACGGAACTTAACAGCGGCCTCACCTCGGTGTGCCTGGGCCTGCTCCGGGCACTGGACCGGGTCGGGGTCCGGGTCGGGTTCTATAAGCCGGTGAGCCAGCCGGCCCGGTCCACCGGCGACCAGTCCGGGGAGGATTTCTCCGTGCCCTTCGTCAGGGCCCGCTCCGACCTGGATCCACCCAACCCGATTCCCCTCAAGGAGGCCCAGAACCTGCTGAACCGGGGCAAGTCCGATGAGTTCATGGAGGACATGGTCGGGCGCTTCCAAAGCGTGGCCAGGGATGTGGACGTGGTCATCGTGGAGGGCCTGGTGCCCGACCGCAGCGAGGCCTACACCGCCCGCATGAATGTGGAGATGGCCCGCAATCTCGGCTCCGAGGTGATCCTGGTCTGCGCCCCCGACGGCCGTGACTGTCGGGAACTGGACGAATGGCTGGACTTTTCCGCACGGCTGTTCGCCGATCCCGAGGACCCGGATGTCATCGGCGTGGTCCTCAACAAGCTGGGCAAGCCCGAACAGACCGGCATGCTGCCCTCCTTCAACCGCCGGGAGCCGGTGGAAACGCCGGACTACGGCAAGGACTGCAAGATCTTCCGTTCCGGCCGCCTGCGGCTGCTGGCGGGTATCCCCTGGCAACCGGAGCTACTGGCACCGCGTATATCGGATATCGCCAGGGACCTTGGCGCCGACATCCTTCACGAGGGGGAAATGACCACCCGCCGGGTGCAAAAAGTGTCCGTATGCGCCCGCACCATTCCGAACATGGTGGACACCCTGAGGCCGGGCGCCCTGATCGTGACCCCGGGCGACCGGGAGGACATCCTGCTGGCAACCGCCGTGGCTGCCCTCAACGGGGTGCCCCTGGCGGGCCTGCTGCTCACCGGCGGACTGATGCCGGACCAGCGGACCATCGACCTCTGCCGTCGCGGGCTGGCCACCGGCCTGCCCGTGCTAAGAACGGACACCAATACCTACGAAACCGCCCACGAGCTTGCCAACCTGCCTGGCGTGGTGCCGGCGGACGATCCGGACCGGATCGAAAAGGTCATGGAGGCCGTGGCTTCACGACTGGACGCCGACTGGCTCCAGGAGCACCTGAAGGTGGAGAGGCTGCGGCGGCTATCTCCTCCCGCCTTCCGACACCAGCTCTCCCAATTGGCCCGGCAGGCCGGCAAGCGCATTGTGCTGCCGGAAGGCAACGAGCCGAGGACCGTGCAGGCGGCCATTATCTGCACCCAGCGGGAACTGGCCCACTGCATCCTGCTGGGGGAACGGGAGGAGATCGAGGCCGTGGCGGAGTCCCAGGGCCTGCCGCTGCCAGAGGACCTGGAGATCATCAACCCCGCCGAGGTACGTCACCGGTATGTGGACCCCATGGTGAAGCTCCGCAAGCACAAGGGTCTGGCTCCGGATATGGCGGAAGCCATGCTGGAGGACAATGTGGTGCTGGGCACCATGATGGTGGCCCAGGGTGAGGCCGATGGCCTGGTGTCCGGCGCGGTACACACCACCGCCAACACCGTTCGCCCTGCCTTGCAACTGATCAAGACGGCGGACAATGCCAGGGTGGTGTCCTCCGTGTTCTTCATGCTGCTGCCCGAGCAGGTGCTGGTCTATGGCGACTGTGCCATCAACCCGGACCCGAATGCCGAGGAACTGGCGGACATCGCCATCCAGAGCGCGGATTCCGCCAAAGCCTTTGGCGTGGAACCGGTGGTCGCCATGATCAGCTACAGCACCGGTAGCTCCGGCAGTGGCGCGGATGTGGACAAGGTTCGGAAGGCCACGGACATTGCCCGGGAGCGACGCCCGGATCTGGTGATCGACGGGCCCCTCCAATACGACGCGGCAGCCATTGCCGACGTGGGCAGGAGCAAGGCGCCGGACAGCCCGGTCGCGGGCAAGGCCACCGTGTTCATCTTCCCGGACCTGAACACCGGCAATACCACCTACAAGGCGGTGCAGCGCAGTGCCAACGTGGTGAGTATCGGCCCCATGCTCCAGGGTCTGAGGAAGCCGGTGAACGACCTGTCCCGGGGTGCCCTGGTGGACGATATTGTGTTCACCATTGCCCTGACCGGTGTGCAGGCCGCCCAGGCGGAAGCCGCCACCGACAGCTGAGCCCGACGAAAAAGGCCAGGCCCCTTTCGGGTGCCTGGCCTTTTTGCTCCGGCTGCTTCTGATGCCGCTTACTTCTTCTTGCTCTTCATCCTTGGCTTCTTCACCCGCCGCCCCTGCTTGAGGTCGTTGTCCCGCTTCACCTTCTGCCTCGGGGTCAGGCGATCCACCTTGCTGGCATAGGGGTTCTCGCCGGAACGGAACTCGAAACGGATGGGCGAGCCATTCACCTTGAGCACCTTGCGGAAGGTATTCTCCAGGTAACGCTTGTAGGACCCCGGCAAGGCGTCGGTCTGGTTGCCGTGGACCACCACCACCGGTGGATTGGAGCCCCCCTGGTGCGCATAACGCAGCTTGATCCGGCGCCCCTGGACCATGGGAGGCTGGTGCTGGGATACGGCGTCCTGCAGGATCTCGGTCAGGCGGTTGGTGGGCCACTTGGCCATGGCCGACTCGTAGCAGTCGCCAATGGAGTCGTACAGCAGCCCCACACCGGAGCCATGCAGGGCCGAGATGTAATGCTTGTCGGCATAATCCAGGAAATCCAGGCGACGTCTCACCTGCTCCTTCACCCGGCTGCGCTCGTCGGGGTCCATGCCATCCCACTTGTTGACGGCAATCACCAGCGAGCGGCCCGCGTCCAGCACGAAACCGATCAGATGCAGGTCCTGGTCCACCAGCCCTTCCCGGGCGTCAATCACCAGGATCACCACGTGGGCATCCTCGATCGCCTTGAGGGTCTTGATAATGGAGAACTTCTCCACCACCTCGCGGACGTTCTTGCGCCGCCTCACGCCGGCGGTGTCGATCAGCGTGTATTCCTCGCCCTGGCGTTCGTAGGGAATGTAGATACTGTCCCGGGTGGTGCCGGGCATGTCGTAGACCACCACCCGCTCCTCCCCCAGGAGGCGATTGACCAGGGTGGACTTGCCCACGTTGGGCCGGCCCACGACGCCAATGCGAATGCCCGGATACTTGTCGGCACTGTCTTCCCCGGCATCATCCAGCTCACCCAGCAACAGCTCCAGCATGGACCGGATGCCCCGGTTGTGGGCCGCCGCGATCAGGTAGACGGATTCGAATCCCAGGGTGTAGAAGTCGGACGCAGCCACATCCGGATCCTGGCCGTCGGTCTTGTTGACCACCAGGTGGGCCGGCTTGCCGGTGCGGCGCAGGTGCTCGGCGATCATTTCATCACCGGCGGTCAGTCCGGCACGGCCGTCCACCAAGAACAGCACAATGTCGGCTTCTTCCACCGCCTGCATGGACTGGCGGGCCATCTCCGCATCCAGGCCCGCCTCGTCACCGGTCAGGCCCCCGGTATCAATAACGATGAAGCGGCGACCCTCATAGTTACCGTCGCCGTACTTGCGGTCGCGGGTCAGGCCCGGGAAATCCGCCACCAGCGCATCGCGGGATCGGGTCATCTGGTTGAACAGGGTGGACTTGCCCACATTGGGGCGGCCCACCAGAGCGATTACCGGTGTCATTCAGTGTCTGCCTGGATAGTGAAGGGACTCAGTCCCGATCCTCAAGGGTAAATACCGCCAGGCGACCACCATTGCCATAGACAATCAGGCGGTCCTCCCAGCGCAGCATGGGTGAGCGGATGCCTTCGTCATCAAACTCGAGCTGGCCCTGCAACTGGCCATTGTCCTGGGACAGGATGTGCAGGTAGCCCTCGAAATCTCCCACCACCAGCATGTCGCCAATCGTGGCCGGCTCCGACAACCGCCGCCAGGACAGTGCATCCTGCACCCAGACCTCTTCCAGGGTGCTGGCGTCCAGGCCTACCACATCGCCATTGGCCTTGGCGATAAAGACCCTCTGGGGCCCAAGGGCGGGGCTGTGGAAGGTGGAAGTAGCGCGGCTCCAGATTTCCTGGCCGTTGCGGATCTCCACCAGCGCCAGCTTGCCCTGGTAGCCGGCCAGCAGTGCGGCACCCTCGACGATCACTGGCTTGGCGGTCACATCCACCAGCCGCTCAAGCTCGGTGCGCCCGCTCGGCTCGCCCACCGTATATTGCCAGATGGGCTGGCCATTGGCGGTGGACAGGGCCACCACATGGCCATTGGCGAGCGTGACCAGGGCCAGTTCCCCGCCAACCACCGGTGCTCCGGTATCCCGGACCGACAGTGCCGGCGCCGGGGAGTCGTACTGCCAGAGACGCTCGCCGCTCGCAGCGTCCGCCGCCACCACCTTGCCGTCGATGGTCTGTGTCAGTACCAGGTTACCGTTGGACTGGGGCGGCGCCAGGACCTCGTTGGGCATGCGCAGCCGCCAGATTTCATCGCCGCTGTCCCGGTCCAGGGCCAGCAGTTCCGCATCGCCGGTGACCAGGTAGAGATGGCGGCTGTCGCCACCCACGCCCGCCATGATGCTCTGCTCCAGCTCACGCCGCCAGCGCACGTCGCCGGTGGCCGGGCCGACGGCAATCAGTTCGCCATCGGCGGACACCGCGTAGAGGCTGCCCCCGATGATGGTGGGCTCCAGGTGGAGATACTGCCCGTCATATCCCTCGCCAACGGTCAGCGACCATGTGGGTTCGAGGGTTACTGTTGATACCACTTCGGGTACCGGATCCGGCTCCTCGAAGTTCTCCGTGGAACTGCATCCCACCAGCAGAGCCGACGCAACAGCCAGTACCACCAGCGGGTTCATCACAGGATTCAGGAACTTCATGGGCATCAGGCGTCGCTCCCGATACCCAGGCTGTCCAGTTTACGCTGCAACAGTCCAATACCGGCCTCGCCACCGGCATCACGAGCCCGGATATAGGCGTCCCTGGCGGCATCGGTATCGCCACTGGCAATCAGGATATCCCCTTCCAGTTCCGCCAGGATGCCTTCGAAGGCACCGGTATCGCTGGCGCCGCGCACCGTCGCCAACGCGTCGTCGTACTGACCGGCGCCATACTGCGCCCGGGCCAGCCGTGTCCGCACCACCAGTGACAGGGCCTCGCTGTTACCGGTCTTTTCCAGCGCCCATTGCAGGGTCTCCGCCGCCGCAGCCGGATCACGGTCCGCCATCATCTGCTGGTTGGCCAGGATCAGCATCGCGTAAACCGCATAGGTGGTGCCGCCGTGCTCCTCGCGTACCTGGTTGGCCAGGAAGGCAATGGACTCGCGGTCTTCCTCGGTGTCCCCGCCCTGCTGAGCCTGCCGCATGAGCTCGGCAAAATCAGCGGCAGCCTCGGCCTGGGCATTGGCCTGGTGGTTCTGCCACGCCTGCCAGCCAAACACGATGGCCAGGGCCAGGCCGACCCCGATCAGCAGCGAACTGCCATTCTTCTTCCACCATTGCTTGATGGCTTCGATCTGTTCTTCTTCGGTCCGCATTTCGGCCATGGTGACTCCTGTGAATGTCCTTTCCTGTTGTGCTTGGGATCTTGATAACGCTCAGGATCCTGACAGCACTTATGATGTGATTCGTTGGTTATGACGACGTTCAGGCCAATCCCAGCCGGCTGGCCAGGTGGCGAGCGGCCTGGTCACGGGGTACCTGCTCCTGCTCGCCGTCTTCCCTGAGGTACTTGAGGCCGACAATGCCCTCGTTGATCTCGTTCTCGCCAATGATGACCGCCACGCGGGCGCCGCTGCGATCGGCCTTTTTCATCTGGCTTTTGAAGCTGCCGCCCCCGCAGTGGGTCACCACGGTGCGCCCCGGCAGTTCCGAGCGCAGCATCTCGCTGACCCGGAAAGCCTCGGTGGTGGCGGCGTCGCCCATGGCGGTCACATAGATATCGGCATCGGCATTGACGTCTTCCGGGACCAGCTCGAGGGTCTCCAGCAGCAGGATCAGGCGCTCGATGCCCATGGCAAAACCGACGGCGGCGGTAGGCCGGCCACCCAGTTGTTCCACCAGACCGTCGTAGCGCCCCCCGGCGCAGATGGTGCCCTGGGACCCCAGACTGTCGGTCACCCACTCGAAAACGGTCTTGCCGTAGTAGTCGAGCCCCCGGACCAGACGGTTGTTCACGGTATAGGATACGCCGGACGCGTCCAGCATGGCGGTCAGCTGTTCAAAGTGCTCGCGGGATTCATCGTCCAGGTAATCATCCAGTACCGGTGCATTCTCCAGGATCCGCTGGGTTTCCGTGTTCTTGGAATCCAGGATGCGCAGGGGATTGACCAGCAGCCGGCGCTGGCTGTCCGGGTCCAGGTCGGAACGATAGTCTCCCAGGTACTCCACCAGTGCCTGACGGTACTCGGCCCGGGCCTCGGACGTGCCAATGCTGTTGATCTCCAGACGGGCATGATCCGCCAGTCCCAGGGACTGCCACAGCCGTGCGGTGAGGATCAGCAGCTCCGCATCGATATCCGGACCATCCATACCGAAACATTCCACACCAACCTGGTGGAACTGGCGGTAGCGGCCCTTCTGCGGGCGTTCATGGCGGAACATGGGGCCGGTGTACCACAGGCGCCGGCTCTGGTTGAACAGCAGGCCATGCTCTTCGGCGGCGCGCACGCAACCGGCGGTGCCTTCGGGCCTAAGCGTCAGGCTGTCCCCGTTGCGGTCATCGAAGGTATACATTTCCTTCTCGACGATGTCCGTGACCTCGCCAATGGAGCGTCGGAAAAGCTCGGTGTGTTCCACCACCGGCATACGGATTTCCTGGTAACCGTAGGCGCTGAGTACGTCCCTCACCCGGGATTCGAGAAACTGCCACACCGGAGTCTGCTCGGGCAGGATATCGTTCATCCCGCGGATTGCCTGAATCTTAGCCAAAGTAAAACCTTATTCGTGTTTATGACGCCGGCCAGGCCCTGGCTACTGGCCGGATTTCGCGATAATCGAGTCTTCCTGTTCCTTGCGACGGGACACCTCTTCGCGGATCAGCCGCTCCAGGTCGTCGGTCAGGCTGGCATTGTCCAGTTTCTGGTTGGGTTTACCAGCGGCATAGAACAGGTTTTTCGGTGAACCACCGGTCAGGCCCAGATCCGCCACCTTGGCTTCACCCGGCCCATTGACAATGCAGCCGATAATGGCGACGTCCAGGGACTCGTTGACATCTTCAAGGCGGGCTTCCAGATCGTTCATGGTCTGGATCACGTCGAAGTTCTGTCGGGAGCAGCTCGGGCAGGCAATGAAGTTGATGCCATGGCTGCGCAGGCGCAGGCTCTTGAGGATGTCGAAACCGACTTTGACTTCCTGAACCGGGTCCGCCGCCAGGGACACCCGGATGGTATCGCCGATACCATCCATCAGCAGCATTCCCAGGCCCACCGACGATTTGACCGTACCGGACCGGAAGCCGCCTGCCTCGGTAATCCCCAGATGCAGGGGCTGTTCGATCTGATCGGCGATCTTGCGGTAGGCTTCCACCGTCATGAAGACTTCTGACGCCTTCAGGCTCACCTTGAAGTCCTGGAAGTCGTACCTGTCCAGGATATCGACGTGGCGCATGGCCGATTCCACCAGCGCATCCGCCGTCGGCTCACCATACTTGCGCTGCAGGTCTTTACCCAGGGAGCCGGCGTTGACGCCAATGCGCATGGGAATGCCCCGGTCACGGGCCGCCTGGATAACGGCGCTGACCCGGTCCTCACGGCCTATATTGCCGGGGTTGATGCGCAGACAGTCAACACCAAGCTCCGCTACCCGCAGGGCAATCTTGTGGTCAAAGTGAATATCGGCAACCAGCGGCAGCGACACCCGCTGGCGGATTTTCCCGAATGCCTCAGCAGCGTCCATGGAGGGCACCGACACCCGCACAATATCGGCGCCAGCCAGCTGCAGGGCTTCGATCTGGGCCACGGTGGCATCAACGTCGCAGGTTTCCGTATTGGTCATGCTCTGTACCGCGATGGGGGCGTCACCGCCCACAGGCACATTACCCACCATGATCTGCCGTGACTTGCGTCTTTTAATGGGAGATTCGAGCTTCATAAACGGTCAAACCGATGTGAAAGAATGAAAAAGTCGCTACGCAACAGGCTACCCGATCACCGGGTCGACTGTATGACGGTCAGTCCGACAGGTTCAGTACCAGCCGGTCGTTCCGGGCCGGTCGGCTGGCCAGGTCCACCGCTTCGCCACTGTAGCGCAGGTCGGACACGGCGCTGACCGCCCCGATCACCACCCTTAACGGCGACTCACCGGTCACGTCAAGGGTTTCACCGGCCCTGCGCAACTCCGCAACCAGGGTACGCCCGGTACTGTCCTGGACTTCGACCCAGCAATCCGCCGAAAATTCCATCACCAGCCGCCCCTCAGTGTCGACGGGCGTGGCGGGCTCCGTCTCCGGCAGGGGAGCTGAGGTAACAAGCGGTTCGGAACCGGTATCCGCCGGCGTTTCAGGCTCACTGACCGATTCTTCAGTCGACGGGGCTTCCGTAACCGGGGCCTGGCCGACGGTGCCTCCGGTCAATGCCGACTCCGCCCCGGTGCCACCAGCGGCATCGGACAGCTCGTCGCCTTCCGGGATGTCCTCCCGGCCCATGGCGTCGCCACTGACAGGACTGTCGTCACTGTCGCCTGGCCCGATGGATGAAGATTCCAAACCTACGTCGTTCATCGATGGCGATGGCGCAGTAGCCTCTTCACCGGCGTCATCGGACAGCGCCGGTGACTCCGGGACGTCCTCACCGGATCCGGTCATGGACTCATCCGACTCTTCCACCATCGCAGGATCGGACATATCGCCATCGGACAGGTACAGGGAGCCGGCGTAGAACACCACAACCGCCGCCACCAGCATAAGTACCACCTTCGCGATCCGGCGCTTGCGGCGTTTACGCCGCTCGATGTCCACCAGGGGACTGGCCTCGACCTGGGCCTTCTGCTCCTGCCTCAGGGGTTCCAGCTCCCTGTCCAGTTGTCGAACCACGCTTTCCGGGTCAATGCCCACATGGGTCGCATAGGCACGCACATAGCCCTTGAGGAACAGCTCGCTGTCGATCCGGCCATAGTCACCGCTTTCAATGGCACTGATAATAGCGGGCCTGAGATGTTGCTTGTTCGCCACTTCAGTCACGGACAGCCCGGCAACTTCCCGGGCCTGCCGGAGTCGCTCGCCTACCGTTGGCTGCCGGGCGTCCTGGCTGGCGTTATCCGTTGTCATCGGCCGTTAGTACCTTGTATTGTCTGTATTGCTCTGAATCCGGGAAACGGTTGCGCAGCAACAGCGCCAGGCTGGATTCCTGGTCATAGTTGCCGGAGTGCCGGGCAATCCGGATCCCCACCAGCAGACTTTCCGGAGTATGCTCAAGCTTGGGATTGCGCTCCATCATGGTCAGCAGGCGACCGTAATAACGGGATGCCGCCGCGTAGTCGCCATTAGCCACCAGGGAACGGGACAGCGCCAGTATCCAGCGCGGATCCCCCCGGCCCAGTTCCAGGGCACGACGATAGGCCTTAACGGCACCGTCCGTATCCCCCATCTGTTCACTGGCCCGGCCCAGGTTGTAGAACACCGAGGCGCGATCATCATAGCCGGTATCCCGGCTGGCCAGCTGGAACTGCTCCTGGGCTTCCTCAAAACGTTCATTGCCATACAGGAAGGCCCCGTAGAAGACGCGTCCGCGAGTATAGCTGGAATCACTTCGCAAGGCGTTCCGGTAGGCTTCTTCCGCCAGTTCCGGTTCGCCTTCGGTCTGGTAAAGCAGGCCCTGGGTGGCCAGTGCCGCTGCATTGTCCGGCTGCAATTCGAGGGCCCGCTCCAGGTGCCGGCGCGATCGGTCGTAGTTGCCCCGGGACAGGTAGGCGGTTGCCAGCTGCACATAGCTGTCCACTGCCTTGTCTTCGTCCTCTTCACGGGCAAACCGACTGTCGGATACCGTAACACAGCCGGCAAGCAGGCTGATCAGCACCAACACGCACACAGACGGGAACGTTCGGAATCGACCGGATAATCCTTGGAACAACAACTCTGTGGGCATGGTGCTTTCCTGAAACCTGAACAAGTATTAGGGCGTCATCTGCTGGACCGGAATATTATAACGCTGACTGCGCCGGGTCCGGTCCTCCACGCGACCAACCAGCTGGCCGCAGGCGGCGTCGATATCATCGCCTCTTGTGGTGCGAATGGTTGTGATGTAGCCCGCTTCGTTGAGAATTTTCTGGAAACGACGGGTGGCGTTCATGCTCGGCCGACGGAAATCACTTTCCGGAAACGGGTTGAACGGAATCAGGTTGATCTTGCACGGCAGGCCCCGCAGCACCTTGGCCAGTTCCCGGGCATGCTCGGGCTGGTCGTTCATGTTCTCGATCACCGTGTACTCGATGGTAGCCTTGCGCTTGTCGGGCAGCCCGCTCAGATACCGGCGGGTCGCCGCCAGCAGATCGGCAATCGGATACTTCTTGTTGAGCGGCACCAGTTGATTGCGCAGCTCATCGTTGGGGGCATGCAACGAGATCGCCAGGGAGACATCACTGACCTCACCCAGGCGGTCCAGTGCCGGGATCACGCCCGACGTGCTCACCGTTACCCGACGCTTGGAGATACCGTAGGCCAGGTCCTCCATCATCAGGTTCATGGCGTCGACCACGTTGTCGAAATTGAGCAACGGCTCTCCCATGCCCATCATGACCACGTTGGTAATGGGCCGGTCCGCGTTGGGATCAAAGGGCATGAAGGCCTTGCGCGCCACCCACACCTGGCCGATGATCTCGGCGGCGGTCAGGTTGCGGTTGAAGCCCCGCTTGCCGGTGGAACAGAAGGTGCAATCCAGGCTGCAGCCGATCTGGGAGGAAACGCACAGGGTGCCCCGCTCACCATCGGGAATCAGCACGGTCTCCACGCTGTTGCCGGAATCCATGCGCATGACCCATTTACGGGTACCGTCCTTCGAGGTTTCGTCGTAGACCACTTCCGGCCCACGAATCTCCGCCACGGCCTTCAGCTTTTCCCGCAGGGCCTTGCTCATGTTGGTCATCTGGTCGAAGTCGTCCGCACCACGCTGATGAATCCACTGCAGTACCTGGGTGGCGCGGAAACGCTTCTCCCCCATGGACTCGAAGAATGCCTCCAGCTTGGCTTTGGGCATTCCCAACAGGTTGGTCTTTTCTACAGCAGTAGTCATGGTCAGTCTCGATCAGATAACAGGCGGGGCGACCGAAGTCGCCCCGGACAGCATCAGCCGCGGGGGCAGATCTCGCTGTCGTTGAAGAAATAGGCAATCTCGCGCTCGGCGGAGGCCGCGGAATCAGAGCCGTGAACCGCATTGGCGTCGATGGACTCGGCGAAATCCGCACGGATGGTGCCGGCTTCCGCTTCCTTCGGGTTGGTGGCACCCATGAGATCACGGTTTTTGGCAATGGCGCCGTCGCCTTCCAGTACCTGAACCACAACCGGACCAGAGGTCATGAAGGCCACCAGATCCGGGAAGAACGGGCGCTCCTTGTGTTCCGCATAGAAGCCTTCGGCCTGCTCCTGGGACAGATGCATCATCTTGGCCGCGACAATTTTCAGGCCGGCTTTCTCAAAACGGGTATAGATCTCGCCGATGACGTTCTTGGCAACCGCATCCGGCTTGACGATAGAGAGCGTACGCTCATTGGACATAATGTTTGCTCCAGTTGGGTTTCAGGACAAAATTCCGGCCTGAGATTATACGCAGTAAGGGGCCGGCTGCCTACCGACAGCGGGCCCCTGAGAAAATACCGGAATACGCCTGCACCCGTGATCAGGCAGAAGCGCGGCGGCGCTCCCTCAAACGGCTGACCACGGTGTTGATCTGCTCCAGGGCATAATCCACCTCTTCCGCCGTGGTGAACCGGCCCATGGAGAACCGCAGACCGGCGTGTGCCTCCCCATCGCTGAGGCCGATACCCGTCAGCACGTAGGACGGCTCCATGGTGGCGGACGCGCAGGCGGAACCGGAGGATACCGCCAGCTCACGCAGCCCCAGCATCAGCGACTCCGCCTCGACACCCTCGAACCCCAGGTTCAGTATGCCCGGCACCCGACGGTCACGATGGCCGTGCAGCCGCACCCCCGGCAGCGGCTCGATGCCGTCCAGGAAGCGGCCGCGAAGGGACTCCAGACGGGCCATCTCTTCTTCCAGTCCGACACCGGCCAGATCAAAGGCCTTGCCCATACCGGCAATCTGGTGGGTGGGCAGGGTGCCGGAGCGCATGCCACGCTCATGGCCACCGCCATGGATCTGTGCGTCAATGCGCACATCCGGTGAACGGCGGACATACAACGCGCCGATACCCTTGGGCGCATAGACTTTATGGCCGGACAGGGCGACCAGGTCCGCACCCAGTTCAGCCACATCCACCGGCATCTTGCCGGCCGCCTGGGCCGCATCCACATGGAACAGGACACCCTGTTCCCGCAGCATGACGCCGATGGGCGCCAGATCATTGATCGTACCCAACTCATTGTTGACCAGCATCAGGCTGACCAGCAGGGTCTCGGGCCGCAGGGCCGCCTCCACCTGGGCGGACGAAATAACGCCGGTGGTGTCCGGCGTCAGGCGGGTGACATCACAGCCCTGCACTTCCAGCCACGAGCAGGTATCCAGCACCGCCTTGTGCTCAATGACCGAAGTGATGACGTGGGGCCGCACACCCTCTTTCCTGTTGGCGGATACCGCGCCCTTGATGGCCAGGTTATCCGACTCGGTGGCACCGGAGGTCCAGACAATCTCACGGGGATCGGCGCCAATAAGCTGCGCCACCTGTCGGCGGGCATTCTCCACGGCGGCCTCCGCCTGCCAGCCAAAACCATGGGAACGGCTGGCGGGATTACCGAATACACCGTCCAGGGTCAGGTGGCCGGCCATAACCTCTGCAACGGCAGGGTCCACAGGCGTCGTCGCTGCGTAATCAAGATAGATGGGTGTCTTCATGGTCCTGTCAGTGTCGGCGGTGTCAGGCGGGCGCCCGGTTTTCCAGGCGCTCGGTATTGATGGTATCCGTCGCGTTTTCCGGCCCCGGCTTGCCATCCTGGCGACTGGCGACGACCTGGATCTCGCGCTTGTTCATCAGGTCCGCGAGGCTGATCCGGCTGAGGAACTGGTGGATCTGCTCACTGAGATCCGACCACAGGTGATGGGTCAGACACATCTCGCCGTTCTGGCAATCGCCCTTGTGGTTGCAGCGGGTGGTGTCCAGCGACTCGTTGACCGCATCCACCACATCGGCAATGAATACCTGGTCGTTAGTCCGGCTCAGGCGATATCCGCCTCCAGGACCACGCACGCTGATGACCAGCTTTTCCCGGCGCAGGCGGGCAAAGAGCTGTTCCAGGTATGACAGGGAAATGCCCTGGCGCCGCGAGATGTCCGCCAGGCTGACCGGGCCCTCGTCACCATGCAGGGCAAGATCCAGCATGGCGGTTACGGCGTAGCGGCCCTTGGTTGTCAGTCGCATAACGGCAGCCCCGGCTGAGAGTATTCAGTAGATAACACTGGGTGAGTATGAATTGACCTACTGTTTTGGTCAAGTATTCGCCGTCGCACACTCCCCGGCACCCGGGTTGCCTCAGCGGCTCTCCGCCGGCTCATCGGTATCATCCCGGACACAATCGAATTCCTCCGCGTCCAGTGGCGGCAAACGGCCATTGTCCACGTAATCCTGGTTGACCTTCTGGATGGCCGTGCACATCTTCTCGATACGCTCGTCCACCGCATGCATATGGTCCAGCAGGCTGCGCATGGCCCGGGCCACCGGATCCGGCATTTCCTCGGTCACACCGTAGGCATCGAACCCCATGCGTTCCTCCATGTCCTTGCGGCGGCCATCGTCCTTGCTCTTGACCACCACACGGCCGGGAATACCGACCACGGTGGCGCCGGCCGGCACCGCCTTGGTCACCACCGAGTTGGAGCCCACCTTGGCGCCTTCCCCCACCTCGAACGGCCCCAGGATCTTGGCGCCGGCGCCCACCACGACGCCGTTGCCAATGGTGGGATGACGCTTGCCCTTGTTCCAGCTGGTACCCCCGAGGGTGACGCCCTGGTATAGGGTGACATCATCGCCGATCACCGTGGTCTCCCCGATGACCACGCCCATGCCGTGATCAATGAAAAAGCGCCGACCGATGGTGGCGCCGGGATGGATCTCGATACCGGTCAGCCAGCGGGAAAAGGTGGAAATACTCCGTGCCAGCCACTTGAAATCCGCCTTCCAGATGCGGTGCGCCAGCCGGTGGAACAACAGTGCATGCAGTCCCGGATAATTGGTCAGAACCTCGAAGGTATTCCTGGCGGCGGGATCACGGCCGAATACACTGCCAACATCTTCTTTGATTCGCTCAAACATCTGTCTGGTCCTGTTGTCGTGAGCCGGCACCCACCGACTGGCCGGATGCCGATTTCTGTACCGCGGTCAGGATGCCCCGGAGGATATTGACTTCCATCTGGTCCGGCCGTGCGCGCTGGTACAGGCGACGCAGCCGGGTCATCAACTGGCGGGGATTATCCCGTCGATGGAACTCGATCTCCGCCAGGGTGGACTCCAGGTGATCGAAGAAGCCCTCCAGCTCTGCCACGGTGGCCGGTGGCACATCCCAGCCCGGATCCTCCGGCGAGTTAATAGCTTTGAGTTGTGGATTATTCTCGCTGTTTTCAAGACCCCGCAGGCATTCCATGCGAATTTCGTAGCACATCACCTGCACCGCCATGGCGACATTCAGGGAACTGTAGTCCGGGTTCGTGGGGATGTGTATGTGCACATGGCAGCGTTGCAACTCCTCATTGCTGAGGCCGTTATTCTCCCGCCCGAACACCAGCGCGACCTGCCCCCTGCCGTGGTAGTCGCCCACCTGACGGGCCGCATCCGTTGGCGACATCACCGGCCAGGGCACCTTGCGCCCACGGGCACTGGTGCCCATCACCAGGACACAGTCCCCAATGGCTTCATCCAGCGAGGAGACCACCCGGGCATGGTCCAGCACATCGGACGCACCGGCGGAGCGCGCGTAGGACGCCTCATCCGGGAACGTGGCCGGATTGACCAGCCACAGATTGCCCAGCCCCATGTTTTTCATGGCCCGGGCCACCGCGCCGATATTCCCGGAGTGGGAGGTTTCCACCATAACCACACGGACATAGTCCCGGGCCGGCAGGTCAAAGGTACTGGGGAGGGCGGGCTTGTGCATGGCAGTCTGTGTCCGGCATTAACATGGCGAATAATGGAAAGGTCACATATGTTACCAGAATACATTGATATTTGGGCCCCGGTTTCTACGGATAAGGCCTCGCCATGCCGGCGAAAAAGCCCGCCATGCGGGTCTTTACGAAGCCGAAAAACGTTTAAGGCACCCCCGCGATTTGCTATGATCGCGCCTTTGATCACTCCAGATACTGAAGAGTCCGATGCAACCAGCCATTAAAATGGCCCTGCGCGTTGCGCGCCAGGGTGCCGATTACCTGAAAGCCCACTTCGAACGCCAGGACATCGCCGGCAACGACCCCGGTGATCGTCAGCGCCAGCTGGATCGGGTGACCGGCAAGATTTACGAGAACTTCGCCGAACAGCTACAGAAGGCCTACAAGGACCATTACATCGCCCCGGCGGACGACGGCGGCGCCGATGGTCACACCCTGAGCTGGCATATCTTCCCGGTACTGGGCGCGGAAAACCTGCTGCGGGGGATTCCTGAATTCGTGGTGGCGCTGGTGCAGAAAAAGGACAACCGCACGGAAAACCTGTTGCTGATCAACCCGGTCACCGGCGAGGAATACTCCGCCAGCCGTGGTCGTGGTGCGGCCCTCAACAGCCGTCGCATGCGCGCCAGCGAGATCAAGCATCTCAGCGAGGCGGTGGTCACCTCCAACCTGCTGGATCAGGCCCGTGGCGCCGAAGAGCCACTGATCTGGGGCGAGCTGTCGGCGACACTGGCCAGCCAGTCAGGCCAGCTTCGCAGCGCCGGCTGCAGCGTACTGGATATCGCACGGGTCGCGGCGGGCCACCTGGATGCCGTGGTACTGTTTCGCCCCACCCCGGAAGACCGGGACATCGGCCTGGCACTGGCCAATGAGGCCGGCGTGCTCAGCAGCGACTTTTCCGGCAACCCTGCCAGCACCGATTCCCGCCAGCTGGCCATTGCCAACCCCAAGCTGATGCGGGAAGTGCTGCGTACGCTGCACCCTTTCCAGGCGCGACTGCCCCGCTGAAACGGGAATCGCGACAGATTGATCCCGCGAACCTAAAAAAGCCGGGCTGGTGTTACCAGACCCGGCTTTTTTGCACCCATAAAACAGCAACACGTCACATCCGGTTAAGCCACTCGGGTGGCTCCTCTTCCTCCGGCTGCTCTCCAGCAACGCCCTCCTTGGGCGGCACGATCATGTCAGAACGGGTAACGCCAAGGACTACCAGCAGGTTTGCAGACACGTAGATGGACGAGTAGGTACCCACAATCACACCAATCGCCAGGGTAATGGCGAAGTTATTGATGGCGGCCCCTCCCAGGAAATACAGGGCCATGAGCACCAGCAAGGTGGTCAACGAGGTATTGATGGTCCGGTTGATGGTCTCGTGGATTGACCGGTTCACGGTTTCCTCGGGATCATCAATCCGCAGCTTGCGGAAGTTCTCGCGGATACGGTCCATGATCACGATGGTATCGTTCAGCGAGTAACCGATAACCGCCAGCAATGCCGCCAGCACCGTCAGGTCGAAGGTCCACTGGAACAGGGCGAACAGGCCCAGCACGATAATGACGTCGTGGGCCAGCGGAATCACCGAGGCGATCCCGAACTTGAACTGGAAGCGCATACCCACGTAGATGAGCACCACCGCCAGGGCCAGCAACATGCCCAGGCCGCTGTTCTCCTTCAGCTCGTCCCCCACCTGGGAGCCAACGAATTCCGAGCTGACCAGTGTGACATCGCTGTCGGTCCGCTCCTGGATGTCCGCCAGGATACGCAGGCCGAGCTCGTCGTCACCCGCCTCCTGCATCCGGATCAGTACCAGGGTGTCGGAACCGAAGTTCTGCACCACGTAGTCGGTGTAACCGGCATCGGACAGGGCGGAGCGGACATCATCCAGCTCCGGCGCCTGGGCGTATTCCAGCTCCACAGAGGTGCCGCCGGTGAAATCCAGGCCGAAGTTCAGGCCCCGCACACCCAGCAGCACCGCGGATGCGATAACCAGCAGTATGGAGACTGTCGCAAAGACCTTGCGCAGGCTCATGAAATCAAACTTGTCGGTACGGGTATCAGACATTGGCCAGCTTGCCTCCGATCGAGAGCTTTTCGACCTTCCGGCCTCCGTGTAGTGCATTGATCATCGCCCGGCTCACCACCAGTGCGGTAAACAGCGAGGTGACGATGCCGATGCTCAGGGTCACCGCAAAGCCCTTGACCGGGCCGGAGCCCATGGCGAACAGGATGATGGCTACCAGGAAGGTGGTGATATTGGCATCCACGATGGACACGAACGCGCGGGAATAACCGGCATTGATGGCCAGTTGGGGCGCAGCGCCCTCCCTCAGCTCTTCCCGTATCCGCTCGAAGATCAGCACATTGGCGTCCACCGCCATGCCCACGGTCAGCACGATACCGGCGATGCCGGGCAGCGTCAGGGTGGCCGAGATAATGGACATGCAGGCAAGCAGCAGCATCAGGTTCAGGGTCAGCGCCACATTGGCCACTAGCCCGAACAGCCGGTAGAACACCGCCATGAACACCAGCACCAGGATAAAGCCGACCACCACCGACATGAACCCGGCGTCGATGTTCTGCTGGCCCAGGCTGGGACCGATGGTACGCTCCTGCACGAAATACATGGGCGCGGCCAGGGCGCCGGCCCGCAGCAGCAGGGCCAGCTCCGAGGCCTCATGGATGGAATCCAGGCCGGTGATGCGGAAGCTGGACCCCAGCGTGGACTGGATGGTCGCCAGGGAAATGATGCTGCGCTCTTCGACCCGCTCCTCCGTGGTCACCACTTCGCCGTCAACGACTTCCTTCTCGGTTTCGGTCCGGAACTCAATGAACAGTACCGCCATGCTGCGCTGAATGGCATTGCGGGTGGCACGGGTCATCAGGTCGCCACCAACACCGTCCAGGGTGATGTTGACCTGGGGCATGCCGTTTTCGTCAAAGCCCTGGCTGGCATTGGCCACATTCTCACCGGTAACGATCACGTCCCGCTCCAGGCGGGCGGTCCGGCCCGGCTCGTCACGGAATGGGTAGGTTTCGGTGGCGGACGCCGGTGCATCCTGTCGCGCCGCCAGCCGGAATTCCAGGTTGGCGGTGGCACCCAGCACCCGTTTGGCCTGGGCCGTGTCCTGAACCCCGGGCAGCTCCACAATGATGCGGTCGGCACCCTGGCGCTGGACCAGCGGCTCCGCCACACCCAGCTCGTTGACCCGGTTGCGGATGGTGGTCAGGTTCTGCTCGATGGCATAGTCCTGGATCTGCTGAACCTCCTGCTCGGACAGACTCAGTTCCAGAAGGTACTCATCACCCTCGGTACGTTCGTCCAGCAGGAACTCGTTATAGTTGCCCCGAACCAGATCAAAAGCTTCTTCCCGGTCCGCTTCATTGCGGAAGGAGAGCTGGATGCGGTTGTCCTCGGACACCTCACCACCGCGGTAGCGGATACGCTCCTCGCGCAGTTCCCGCTTGATCTGGCTGGCCGTGGCCTCCAGTCGCTGGGTGACCGCCGTCTCCATATCCACCTCCAGCAGGAAGTGAACACCGCCACGGAGGTCCAGGCCCAGTTTCATCGGGCCCGCCCCCACGGCCTGGAGCCAGTCCGGCGTGGATTCGGCCATGTTGAGGGCAACCAGGTAGTCATCACCCAGGGTCTGCTGAACAATCGGCCTCGCTTCAAGCTGGTCTTCGGAGCTGTTGACACGGATCAGTGCACTGCGCTCTTCCCGATCAACTCCCTTGATGGCAATCCCGGCCTCCTCAAGGGCACCGGTTGCACGCTCCACGGTGGCCTGACTGATCTCGGTGCCACTGCGGGCGCCGGTAATCTGGATCGCGTAGTCATCGGGGAAAACGTTCGGCAAGGCGTAGACAAACCCGATCGCCAGCACGACCAGGATCAGCAGATTTTTCCAAAGCGGGTACTTGTTCAGCATAGGAGCCCTTTCTTGACCGCCTTCGGGCCGCCGCCTGCACGGCGGCCTCCCTGGTCAGTAAGTTCAGATGTCTTTCAGAGTGCCTTTGGGCAGGGCCGCACCAACGGCAACCTTCTGGACTTTCACTTCCACATTGTCGGCCACTTCCAGCACGATGAAGTCGTCGGTGACGCGGGAGATACGACCGGCCATGCCACCGGAAGTCACGATTTCATCACCCTTGTTAAGGCCGGACATCAGCGATTTGTGCTCCTTGGCGCGCTTGGACTGGGGGCGCCAGATCAGCAGGTAGAAGATCAGGATGAAACCACCAAAGAAGATCACCTGACCCATCACGCCCATGCCCTGACCGGCATCCTGGGCAAGGGCGACGCCCGGCACGGCGGCGGCCAGAAGGGTGGCCAACATGGCTTTTACTGCTTTCATAGGATGTCTCCGTCAATAAGTAGTGTTGTTCGGAAAAAATGGTCGCCGGGACCCGGGTTCATGCCAGGGGCGGTACCGGCTGGCCCCTCTTGGCGTAGAAGGATTCCACAAAGTCGGACAATGTACCTGCTTCAATAGCCCCACGCAATCCAGCCATCAGCTTCTGGTAGTGATGAAGGTTGTGGATGGTGTTCAACTGGGAGCCAAGCATTTCACCACACTTATCAAGATGATGCAGGTAACTTCTCGAGAAGTGTGAACAGGTGTAGCAATCACATTCCGTATCCAGGGGACCGGTGTCATGACGGTTACCCGCGTTACGGATCTTGACGATACCAGTGGATGTGAACAGGTAGCCATTACGGGCGTTGCGGGTGGGCATGACGCAATCGAACATGTCCACGCCACGGCGCACCGCCTCGACAATATCCTCCGGACGCCCTACCCCCATCAGGTAGCGGGGCCGGTCTTCCGGCATCCGCACGGGCAGGTAGTCCAGTACCGCCAGCATGTCCTCCTTGGGCTCGCCAACCGACAGCCCCCCAATGGCGTAGCCGTCGAACCCGATCTCCACCAGGCCGTCCAGGGAGTGCTGTCGCAGGTCGTTGTACATACCCCCCTGGATAATACCAAACAGCGCCGACGGGCTGTCACCGTGGGCGGCCTTGCTGCGGGCGGCCCAGCGCAGGGACATCTCCATTGAGTCCCGGGCCTGCTTTTCGGTGGCGGGATACGGCGTGCACTCGTCAAAGATCATCACGATATCCGAGCCCAGGTCCCGCTGTACCCGCATGGCAATCTCCGGATTCAGCTCCACCACCGATCCGTCCACGGGCGAGCGGAAGCTGACCCCTTCCTCGGTGATCTTGCGCATTTCCCCGAGGCTGAACACCTGGAAGCCACCGGAGTCCGTCAGGATCGGGCCCTGCCACTGGGTGAAGTCATGCAGGTCGCCGTGGGCACGAATCACCTCGGTACCCGGGCGCAGCATCAGGTGAAAGGTGTTGCCCAGGATGATCTGGGCGCCGGTGGCCTCGATATCCCGGGGCGTCATGCCCTTGACCGTACCGTAGGTACCCACGGGCATGAAGGCCGGGGTTTCCACCACCCCGCGAGGGAAGGTCAGGCGACCACGGCGGGCCTTGCCATCCTCTCCCAGCTTCTCGAACGACATGAAACAGTGATCAGACATGACTGGCTCCCGGGTCGGCCAGCGCACCCAGGCTGGGCTCCTGACCGGTAATGAACATGGCATCGCCATAGCTGAAGAAACGGTAGCGCTCAGCCACCGCCTCCCGATACGCGGCCATGGTGTTGTGGTAGCCGGCGAAGGCACTCACCAGCATGATCAGGGTGGACTCCGGCAGGTGGAAGTTGGTGATCATGGCGTCCACCGTCTGGAAGCGGTACCCCGGCGTAATGAAGATATCCGTCTCCCCCTGCATGGGGCGGACCACGCCGCCGCGGCTGGCAGACTCCAGGGACCGTACCGAGGTGGTACCGACGGCAATCACGCGCCCTCCCCTGGCCCGGGTGCGGCGGATGGCGTCCACCGTGGCCTCGGGCACCGTGGCAACCTCACTGTGCATGACATGGTCCTCCACCCGATCCACCCGCACCGGCTGAAAAGTACCGGCACCCACGTGGAGGGTGACAAAGGCGGTTTCCACGCCCCGCTCGGCAAGGCGGTCAAAGATCGACTGGTCAAAGTGGAGCCCGGCGGTAGGGGCCGCAACCGCACCGGCCTCGCGGGCGTAGACGGTCTGGTAACGCTCCCGGTCCGTGCCCTCGTCCGGTCGGTCCACATAGGGTGGCAACGGCATGTGCCCGGCCCTTTCCAGCAGCTCGAGAATCGGACCGCCATTCGCCGTTTTCAGGCGGAATAGCGCCTCGTCCCGGTCCAGCATGACCAGTTGCGAGCCATCCTCCAGAAACACTGTCTGCCCGGGTTTGAGGGCCTTTGACGCCCGCACATGGGCCAGCACCGTATCCTCGGCCACCACCCGCTCAACCAGCACTTCCAGCTTGCCGCCGGTTTCCTTGGTGCCAAACAGGCGGGCCGGAATCACCCGGGTGTCGTTGAACACCAGCAGGTCGTCGGGTGCCAGCAGTTCTGGCAGGTCCCGGAACTGCCGATGCGACACCGCCCCGGACACCCCGTCCAGGGACAGCATCCGGGACGCACTGCGCTCGGCCATGGGGTACCGCGCGATCAGCTCGTCGGGCAGGTCGAAATGGAAATCGGAAACGTTCATCCGGAATCGTGCTCGGGTACAAGGGGCGTTAGGTCACCGCTGAACGGCGTGAGTCAGACCGCGCGAATTATACAGGCTGACCCGGAGAGGTCCAATTCGGCGGACCCGGTATAGGCTCTGTACCAGGGAAGGTGGTAGCGGCGGGCGGACTCGAACCGCCACGGGTTTTACCCCAACGGATTTTGAATCCGTCGTGTCTACCAATTTCACCACGCCGCCAAAAGAACGCCTCCCAAGGTCGGGAGGAGCCAGGGATTATAATGACAAGCCGCCTGAAAGCAACCGCCGCGGCGGCGGGTGCCCCTTACAGGCGGTCAAACAGCGATAGTTGCGAGGTCTGGGCAAAGGACTGCTGGGCCGCCTGTAGCACAAAACTCTGGAACGACAGATTGCTGATGGCCTCAGCGTAGTCCACGTCCTGCAGCTGGGAACGGATGTCCTTGGCGTATAAGGAGGCGTTTTCCAGGAACTCGCCGGTGGACTCGAGCTGATTCAGCCGGCCGCCGATCTCGGTCTGGGTGCGCAGGATGGTTTCCTGAGCGTTGTCGAGGTTGCCGAGGGAGTCAGCAATCAGTTGGTCATAGGTGGCCTGGGAGCTGATGAAGTTGGCCTGGTCGAGACGATCAGGGTCACCCACTGGCAAGCCAAACGTTGTCGGATCGATGTCATCAAAACGGGCGCCCGAAGTTTCCAGCGTACCGCCTGTCATCCCGGACGCATTGATACTGATCTGACTACCGGAAGAAATCAGCTTGAGTTCACCGCTTTCAACCCTCGCCTCGACGCCTGCCAGCGACTCATCATCGGAATTGTTGATCAGATCGGCAAGCTCGCCCAGTCCCTCGGTACCATTAAAGGTAAACGAGGCATCATTAATCTCCAGAACGTCCCCATTCGCCGGAGCGAACCCGGTTACGGCACCGGCCTCGGGTTGCTTCGGCAAGTTATCAAGACCATAGATCAGCTTCTCGATGGAGCTGAATACCGACTGCTTGTCGCTGGTCTTGACATAGAAGGTGTCAGTCTCACCCGGCGGGGGGGTCGCGCCGGTAATCTCGAACCGCATACCGGCAACTTCTATGCTTTCACCACTGACATAGGGCAAGGACGGATCCGCCGCATCGTCGGGCAAAACCGCGTCGCCAGACTCTCGTTCGGTAACTCGGTATGTGTTATCAGATGCTACAGTTACTACAAGGTCAGTCGGCGAGAGTTCGGACACCTTTTGCGGGTCTAGTACAGCTCCCGTGCTAATTCGTGCAGATGCACTGTTGTCCGGCCGGGATTCGGTAAAGAAGGTTGGCCCGGCACTGGGAATATTGACGAACAGCTCCTTGCCATGATCACTGATGGCCACGTTCACACCCTCGTCGATCTCCAGGTTACGCTGCCCCTCATCTCCCTGGTAGACCCACTTACCGTCGACGCTCTTGGCAAAGGCCGGAGATTCACCCTGGAAGCCGCTGAAGATGTAGGAACCGGAACTGTCCTGGGTATTTGCCTGGGCGGCCAGCTCTTCCAGGCGCTGCTCCAGTTCGGCGGAGAGGGACTGGCGATCCTGGGCCGACAGCGAGCCGTTACCGGCCTGGACGGTCAGCTCCCGCACCCGCTGGATGATATCGATCATGCTGCTCAGGGAGCTCTCTTCCTGCTGCAACCGGTTCTCCGCCAGGCCCACATTGCGCTGGTAGGTCTCGATGCGCCCCACTTCCTGGTCCAGCTTCAGGATACGAGCCGCCGCCACCGGGTCATCGGATGGATTGTTGACCCGCTTACCGGTGGAGATCTGCTCCTGGGTCTGGTTCAGGTTGACGTTCAGGTCCTGCAGGCGGTTGATGCCGCCGGAAAAGATTTGCTGTGAAGAAATTCTGATCATCTCAAATCACCTCAACCGGCCTATCGGAACGTGGTAAGCAGGGTGGTAAACAGTTCCTGGGCCACCCCCATCACCTTGGCGGACGCATTGTAGGCAGCCTGGTACTGGATCAGGCGCCCCGCCTCTTCGTCCAGGTTGACCCCGGACACGGATTCCCGCTGGTTGGTGGATTGCTCCAGCAGAGTCTTGCCGGATTCGCTGTCGAGTTGCGCCTGCCGGGTTTTCACACCTACCTGTTCCACCAGGCCGGCATAACCCTCGGTAAAGCTCTGGGAACCTTCATTCATGGTGTTCCTGGTGGCCAGCCCAGCCATGATCTCGGCGTTACGGTTGTCCGACGAGCCGTCGGTGTTATAGCCGATGGAGAAGCTGTCCCCGGCCTGGGGATTGCCGCTGATCTCGAACTGGAATCCCCGATAGTTCGGGTCTGAGGGATCCTCGGTAAACAGTTTGTTACTGACGCCGGGCTGATAGGTTCCGGTTTCTACCGGAGGGCCGCTAGGCCGAATCTCGTACTCAGTATCAGAGGTAAACTGGATTTCAAGAGGGGGATTTAACTGCCCCCTAGTGGAAAACTCCGACAGCGGCGCATTGGTATTCGGATTGCGGACATCGAACATGACGCCCTGGTTGATGGTGGCGTCGCCACTGTTACCACTGTCCGCCTCGGCACGCACCGGGCTGGCAAAGGCCAGGTCTTCCTCCCGCTCCACTTCCAGGGAGATGTTGGCGGCCTCCATACGGGTGGGCTGGATCAGGAACCGGTCGCCCTCGCTGAAGGTGCCCTCCTCCAACCGGACATTGAAACCGGGCATGTTGATTTCCGCAGGCAGGTCCGCTGGCAGTCGCCCCTGGTTGACGACCTTTCCGGTGTCCTCGTCCACCAGCTCATAGCTGCGACCGTCCTCGCTGGTGATATGGAGCGCCCAGGAGCCCGCTGGCAGGCGGGAGGTATCAGTAATGTCCACCGCCACCACACCATCCCCGGGCGGCGCGTTATTGCCGCTGGCCACGACCCGGGCCAACTGTTTTTCCCGGGAATTGATCTCGCTGAAGAACAGTCCGCCGAGGTCGCCCTCCAGATCCATACCGATCTGGTGCTGGTGGTTCATGGTGTCCTGCAGGGCAACGGCCACCCGGCCCAGCTCGTCAAACGCTGGCATCAGGGCTTCGCTCTCAAATCGCCGCAGCCCGCCCAGTTTGCCACCGGTAATCTGTTCGTCGATAACCTGGGTACGGTTGCCATCGGAGAGGGTGAACTCGAGCCGTGAGGGATCATCTGCATTGCGGCGAGTGCCCAACTGGACGGAATCCGAGCCCACCACCAGGGCCTGGCCATTGGCCAGAGAGACATTCACCTGACCAGCGCCGGAATCCGACACCCGCACATTGACGATCTCGGACAGTTTCCGGATCGCCTCGTCCCGCTGGTCGAGCAGGTCGTTGGGCGGATTACCCTGTGCCAGTCCCGGCGACTCCGAAATCGCCAGGTTCAGCTCGGCAATATTCTTGATCAGGGTGTTGGCATCCGCCACGTTCTCGGTCATCTGGGTCTTGACCAGCTCCCGCTGCTGGATAAATTCCTGCTGCAGGGCCTGGAAGCGGTTCACCACGCTCTGGGCCTCGCTGAGCACCAGCTGGCGCTGGGGCAACGAGCCCGGATCCTCCGCCGCGTTCTGCAGGGCCGCGAAGAAGTTGTTCAGGGATTGCGACAACCCCGTGTCCTCGCCGCCGAGCAGGTCGTCCAGGCGGGACATCTCACTGCGCAGGGTTTCCTGTTCGTTGTAGAGGGAGGTATCCGAGCGCACCTGGTCCACCAGGTACTGGTCCGCCAGCCGGCGGATATTGGCGATATCGACCCCCGTTCCCACATAGCCATTGGTGGTGTAGCGGCTGCTGCTGGATTCGAACTGGACTTCCTGGCGGCTGTAACCCGGCGTATTGGCGTTGGTGATATTGTTACCGGTGGTGTTGAGGGCGTTCTGGTGCCCCAGCACCCCACTCAGGCCAATGTTGATAAGACCTGCCATGGTGATTACTCCTCAGAAACCCGGGACAGGGTTTGGAAACGGTCCAGGGCGGCCTCGAACGGCTCCCCCTCCATGATGTTACGAATCTTGCGTCCGTAGGCCGGATCGGTGGCGTAACCGGCTTCCTGCAGTCGCTCGGCAAAGACCTCCGGCTGGTCGGCAACCTCCCACACATCCCGATAACGGGGATTGTCCTGCAGGAAGGTCACGTAATCCCGGAAGCTCTCCCGGTAGTCCGGATACCGGCGGAAATCCGCCCGCTCCTTCATGGCCACGCCCTCCCGGAATTCGGTGGTGGCGATGTTCACCGACTCACCCTGCCAGCGGTCGTCCGCCTTGATGCCGAACAGGTTGAAGCTGTGGCTGCCGTCATTGCCGCGAATCATATGCCGGCCCCAGCCGGTTTCCAGGGCGGCCTGGGCCACCATCAGGCGGGGATCAATGCCGGACTCCCTGGCCACATCCTTCGCCAGGGGCAGCAGGGTGCGAACGAAGTGTTCCGGGCTGTCGAACCGTTCCGGCATGGCAGCGGTGTCCTCCACCGGAGCCCTACTGTCGCTGCCCTCAGTCGGTGCCTTGGCATCACCGGATTCCCCGGACTCCGCAAGGGCCTTCACCTCGTCCACCCGCTCGGGCAGTTTCGGTGACAGCGGCGGAATGCTGCGGTCGTAATCCGCCAGGGTCCGGCGGGCGCCGACCTGGGCGTTACCCTCCTCGTCCATTCCGGGAATCTGGCGACTCAGTTGGCGCACCAGCGCCTCGCTCAGCCCCATTCCCTTGCCCCGACTCATGGAGAGGCTGAGCTGACTGTCAAACATATCCTGGTAGAAGGCGGACTCTTTGCTGTTCAGGTAGTTGCCTTCGGCCAGCACATCGTTCACGGAGCGCATGCTCTTGAGCATTTCGGACAGGAACAGGCTCTCGAACTGACGCGCCACCTCCTCAAGAGCCCCCCGGCGGTCGGTCTTCGCCTGGGTCTTGAGGGCGTTCAGGCCATCAAACTCGGTGTAGTACTGTGCCTGTTCCATTCCGGAGCTCTGCATGGCGTCACCTAGATAACAATCAGCTCGGCCCGGAGGGCGCCGGCCTGCTTGAGGGCTTCCAGTACCGCCATCACGTCACCGGGGGCGGCGCCCACCTGGTTCACCGCCTGCACGATCTCGTTGAGGGTGGTGGCGGGTCCGAACTGGAACATCCGCGCCGGGTCCTCGGTCACGGCAATCTGGGAGTTCTGGGTGACCACGGTTTCACCCTGGGCAAACGGATTGGGCTGGTCCACCTCCGGATTTTCCTGGATGGTCACGGTCAGGTTGCCGTGGGTGACCGCCGCCGGGCTGACTTGTACGTTCTGGCCCACCACAATGGTGCCGGTACGGCTGTTGATGACCACCTTGGCGGCCTCCTCCGCCGGATCCACCTCCATGTTCTCCAGGATCGACAGGAAGCTCACCCGCTGGGAGGGATCCCGCGGCGCCTTCACGGAAACGGACGTGGCATCATGGGCATAGGCCATGCCCTCACCCAACTGACTGTTGATGGTTTCGACTACCCGGCGGGCGGTGGTGAAATCGGCCCGCAGCAGGTTCAGGGTGATGGTATCGCCCTGGGTGAAGGGGCTGGTCACCTCACGCTCAATGGTGGCGCCATTGGGGATGCGGCCCACACTGGGCACGTTGACGGTGATACGGGAACCGTCCTGTCCCTGGGCGCCAAAACCGCCCACCACCAGGCTGCCCTGGGCCATGGCGTAGACCTGGTCGTCCACGCCTTTGAGCGGTGTCATCAGAAGTGTGCCGCCCCGCAGGCTCTCGGCATTAGCCAGTGAAGACACCGTGATATCCAGCTCCTGGCCGTTCTTGGCGAACGGTGGCAGGGTGGCGTGCACACTGACCGCAGCCACATTGTCGGCACTTGGGTTAACCCCCTCGGGAATGGTGATGCCGAAGCGGTTCATCATGTTGCGGTAGGTCTGGTCGGTGGCCGGGCTCGAATCACCGGTACCATCAAGGCCCACCACCAGGCCGTAGCCCACCAACTGATTGTCCCGAACACCCTGAACACGGGTCAGATCCTTCAGGCGGTCGGCCATCACCGGTCCGGCGGCCAGCAGCAGTCCCAGGTTAAATACAATCGCTCTGGTGAGAGTCACAGCGGCCACCATTCACTGTTGAAGAACCGGGTCAGCCATCCGGGCTGGTTAGCCTGGTCGAAGTCGCCGGTGCCACCATAGGCGAAACGGGCATCGGCGATACGCTGGGAAGACACGGTGTTGTCCGGGGAGATATCTTCCGGGCGAACCAGCCCGTTGAGGCGGATGTACTCATCGCCATTGGTCAGCGATATCCATTTCTCTCCCCGTATGTGCAGTACACCATTTGGCAGCACCTCCACCACGGTGACGGTAATGCTGCCGGCGAGACTGTTGCTCTGGTCCGCTTCCGCCTCGCCTTCAAAGTCCCGTTCCATGTTGGCACTGCCGCTCAGCTTGTCGAAGGTGCGGCCGAAGAAGCTCGGCGTCCCAAGCCCGATCTCGTTGTCCTTGGTGATGGTGCTCTCGGCGCTCTTGCTGGCGGTGGTGGACTCCTGCAGTGTCACGGTCAGTATGTCCCCCACATTCAGGGCGGTGCTGTCACCATAGAGACTGTAGTTCCGGGACTTGCGATAGATGCCTCCGGTGTGCTCGTCCTGCGCGGTCATCGAAGGCGCACGAACAGGCGCATAGGCCGGATCATTGGGTTTCGGACGCTCCCTCGTCATGGACTGGCAGCCCTGCAGCAGTGCCAGGCCGCACAACAGCGCCAGGGTGAATCCCCGGCGATGAAGGCTGGCAGGACGTGTGGAATTGGGGCGCATCATGGCAGTCACCTTGCTGACCGTTTAACCGAGGTTATTGGTAATGAACTGGAGCATCTGGTCGGACGCAGACACCACCTTGGAATTCATCTCGTAGGCGCGCTGGGTGGTGATCATGTTCACCATCTCCTCGACCACCTCGACGTTGGAGGCCTCTGTCATGCCCTGTTCGATGGTGCCGAACCCGGCGATACCGGCCTCACCTTCCTGGGGATCACCACTGGCGGCGGTTTCCCGGAACAGGTTGTTACCCATGGCCTGCAGCCCCTGGGGATTGATGAAGTCCACCAGCGGAATTTCGCCCAGGTTCACAGGATCGGCCTGGTTCTCAACCATCGCTGATACGGTGCCGTCCTTGCCGATTGTCACGCTGGTGGCGTTCTCGGGAATGTTGATGTTGGGCTCCACCAGATAACCATCAGGAGTCACCATGTCACCATCGGAGTTGAGCTGGAACTGACCATCCCGGGTATAGGCAACCTCGCCGTCAGGCATCTGGATCTGGAAGAAGCCACGGCCGTTGACAGCCAGATCCAGCGGCTGCTCGGTCACCTGCAGGTTGCCCTGGGTAAACTGCTTGGTGGTGCCTACTACCCGGACACCGGTACCCAGCTGCAGGCCGGACGGCAGTTCGGCATTCTGGGTGTTGAGACCACCCGGCTGACGTTCGATCTGATACAGCAGGTCCTGGAACACGGCCCGGTCCTTCTTGAAACCGGTGGTGTTCACGTTCGCCAGGTTGTTGGAGATGGTGGTCATCTTCGTGTCCTGGGCGCTGAGGCCGGTCTTACTGACCCAAAGTGCTGGATGCATGTCTAGACTCCTCTATGGCTGCCACCCGGCGGCGAGGTTTTGCCGCATTGCCGGTGGCCAGGCCGGTAATCGTGTCGTTATCAGAGGTTCTGCAACAGTCGTGCCGTTGCCTCTGCATTCGAATCCGCACGCTGCATAACCTTCACCTGCATTTCGAACTGCCGCGACAGTTCCAGGTTGGCAATCATTTCCTCGACGGCGTTGACGTTGGAACTCTCCAGGTAACCGGACACCACCCGCGCGTTCGCATCCGGGGGTTCGGGTCCGTCCAGCGCCTGGTCGGGCTTGCGACGGATGAAACCATCCTCCCCTTTCATGAGGGCGTCCTCGGGTGGACTGACCAGCTTCAGCCGATCCACTTCCACCAGTTGGTCCGCCGCGCCACCAACGGGCTTGATGGAGATGGTGCCGTCGGCGCCGATCAGCACACGCTCATAGGGTGGTAGCGCCACGGGGCCGCCATTACCGAGCACCGGTTCGCCGGAGGCAAGGCGAACGAGACCGTTCACGTCTACCTGGAGGCTGCCGGACCGGGTCAGTACTTCCTCGCCCTGCTGGTTCTGGACGGCAAGCCAGCCTTGGCCTTCCACGGCCACATCAAGGTTGCGGCCGGTCTGCTGCAATGCCCCCGGGGTAAAGTCGGTGCCGGGCCTCTCGGTCATGGCGTAGGCCCGTGTCGGAAAATGTTCGCCGAACACGGGCATGCTGCGGGCCTGGGCAAAGTCTTTCTTGAAGCCGGTGGTATTGACGTTGGCAAGGTTGTTGGCGTGTGCCTGCTGGGCCAGCATGTTCTGCTTGGCACCGGACATACCGATGTATAGGGACTTGTCCATGGGAAAACTCCTGCCGGATATCTGACGTTTTTACGTCGTTTCCCTGGGTCTTGCAGGAGTCGTGCCAGATGCTTCGTCTGACTTTTTGTCAGGCAGGCGTTCAGCTTTTGGAGCAGGAGCCGGGGTATGGGCGGTCTTTTTCTCCACCGCAATTCAGGGGCCATCCATGGCACCCGCCTTGCTCCGCGCCATCCCTGGCGCTGTTACGAAAAAGACCGCCCATACCCCGACTCTTCCAAATCCTGTGGTAACCGTAAAAGGGACGATCCCACTCAATTACCGCTTGAAATCATCAGTGGAGAAAGAACAGAGATTGGAAGGCCCGCACTGAGATCGTAAGGCTCCGGTGTATGACATGGGGGCTCTTTCGGAACAGCGCCAGGGATGGCGCGGAGCAAGGCCGGTACAGGACGTACCGTGAATTGCGGTGGAGAAAGAGCCCCCATGTCATACACCGGGGCCCTTCCCCCCCTAATTATCAGACCAAACGGTCATTACTAACGCAGGTTGATAATAGTCTGCGTCACCGCATCAGACGTTTCAATAGTCTTCGCATTGGCCTGGTAGTTCCGCTGGGCGATGATCAGGTTCACCAGTTCCTGGGACAGGTCCACGTTGGACTCTTCCACCGAACTGGCGGCAATCCCACCCAGGGTGCCGGTGCCCGGCTGGCCGAAGATCGGCTGACCGGACTCGAAGGTTTCCACCCAGTTGGTGTCACCCACCGGAGACAGGCCATCGGTGTTGGCAAAGCTCGCCAGCGCCACCTGCCCCAGGTTCTGGGACTGACCATTGGAATAGCGGGCGAAGATCACCCCTTCGTCGGACACATCCAGGCCGGAAAGCCTACCGGTGGTGTAACCATTCTGCTGCTGGTCAATCACCCCGAAAGACGAGCCGAACTGCGAAGTCTCGTTCATGTCGATCATGAAGTTGGACGACACGGGCGGATCGGCAATGGGCAGCTCGCCGCCGTCGGCAATCGGCAACGGTCCTTCGGCCCCATTCGGCTGCCCGGAATCGTCCTTGGGTGTCCAGTTGGAGATGAGAATCTGCCCATTCGGATCACCGTCAACCGAAGCCAGACTGCCATCGGTGTTGAATTCAAGCTCGTACCGGGCCCGGGTCGGATCGCCGGTAGTGAACGGGGGATCCCCCACATCCTCATCATCAATCTGCACATACATGGCCCAGACGCTGTCACCGCCGGTAACCGGCTCCTTCACGAAATACTGGGTCATGGTATGGGGGTTACCCAGACTGTCATAAATCGTCGAAGAGGTAGCGTGATTGTAGGTCCGCTGATCCTCGGGGTCGAAGGTATTGGTTCTGGTCACTGCGGGATTGTCGGACCCCAGGATTGGCGAGGTGCCCCCAGCATCTGAGGTAACCTCCAACCCTTGATCCATACTGATCTGCGTCAGGGACTCCTGTCCGTAAGCATCGTAGCCGCCGCCTACTGGGTTACCGGCGTCGTCCACTTCAACCACGTGAACTTCATTGCCCCGGCTATCAATCAGCCTCAGACCGGTCGCCCCCTCCCCGGTTGCGTTCAGGGTATTCAGAGGCGAATCGTTGACCGCATCCTGCAACCAGTCTCTTGCCTCGGCAGACGTGGTTATACCTTCACTGTTATCCGGAATGGAAAATACCTGGCCCATGATTTCGTAGTTGGTATCCGGCTGGATGGTACCGTCGTCGGGAATCGTCAGTTCGGTGCGGGCCGAAGCACTGATTCCATCCAGGTTGTTAAGATCTTCGGCAATTTTCTGGGCCCGGTCACCAGCATCGAACCCGATGGGAATACTGCGTCCGTCCGGATAGCTGAATGTCAGTTCCTCGGCGGCACTCAGGCCAGCGGGAGGGTTGTTGGGGTCGTCCGGCTCCGACCAGGGGGTGGAATAGGTCTGCCGGACCACCTCCAGTACGGATTCCCGCGAATCCAGGTTCAGTTCGGAATCAAACCGCGTGGTACGGCGGGGCTCCAGGTTACCGGCATCAATCTGCAGGTCCCCCCGCACGCCACTCAGGTTACCCTCGTTATCCGCCTGGTAGCCCTGTACTCGCATGGACTGGTTGTTGATCACGAACCCGTCCTTGTCGATGCTGAACTGGCCGGCCCGGGAGTACTCCACCTGGCCCTGGTTGCTCAGGATAAAGAAACCATCGCCATCGATAGCCATATCCAGGCCGTTCTGGGTGCCGCTGATGCTGCCCTGCCCGAAGCTCTGCTTGATATCCTGCACCTTCACACCACCGCCAACTGCCATGTTGCCGGAGCTGAGAAAACCGCTGGAATACAGATCGCCGAACTGGGCCTGGCTGCCCTTGAAGCCCACGGTGCTGGCATTGGCAATGTTGTTGCCGGTCACATCCAGATCAACCTGTGAGGCACGCAGCCCGCTGAGTCCGATATTAAATGCCATGGTTTACCTCACTCAGTTGATATGCTGTACGTCTGACAGCGGAATCGATCCCATGCCTGCCAGGTTCAGGGTAATATTGCCGCCCTGGCCCAGGGACACGCTGTCCACATTGGCACTCATCAGGGTCTGTAACTGTTCGGTACCGCTGGGGTAGCTGCCCTGGGCGGTAATGTAGTAGCGACCTGGTGGCATGGTATTGCCGTTGCCATCCTCACCATCCCAGCTGAACTTCTGCTGGCCGGCGGACGCCTCACCCAGGTCCAGTTGCCGCACCATTTCGCCCTGTTCGTTCTCGATGGTAATACGCAGGCCACCAGTGCTGGCCGGTACGTTCACGATGCCTTCCATCTGCCCGCTCTCATCCAGGGTGCCGAAATTGGTGGGCGCCATGACACTCTTGCCCACCATGGCGGACGCCTGCAGCGCCTGGGTGGAACGGAACTCACCCACCACACTGTCGACGGTGGAGCTGAGGTTCTGCATTTCCTCCAGCGAACTGAACTGGGCCAGGTCGGCGATGAACTCGCCATTGCCCTTGGGCTCCAGCGGATTCTGGTTTTTAAGCTGGGCAATCATCAGCTCCATGAACTCATTCTTGCCCAACTCCTCACTGCCGCTGGCGCCGCTGTCCTGCTTTGCCCGGTATTCCGCCAGTACGTCGGTGGTCGCGTTGGTGGTATTCACTATGCTCATTGGTCAAATCCCCGAACAAGAATAACTGGCGATTACTGCTGCCCCAGGGTCAGCACCCTCTGCATCATCGACTTGGCCGCATTCATCACGTCCACGTTCATCTGGAAGCTGCGGGAGGACGACATCATGTCCGCCATCTCCTCCACTACGTTAACGTTGGGGTAGAAGACGTAACCGTCCTCATTCGCCGCCGGGTGGTGGGGCTCGTAGCGCATCTGCAGTTCCTTCTCGCTCTCCACGATGCCCTGCACGGTGACACCGGCACCGGCCTCCTCGCCGAACGAGAAATGGCCACTGGCCCTGTCCGGATTGAGCATCTGTTGCTGCATGGCCGCGAACACCGGCTTGCGGGCCCGATAGGTCTGGTCGATGCTGGAACTGGCAGTCTCCGCATTGGCAATGTTGGACGCGGTGGTATTCAGCCGCAATTGCTGCGCGGTCATGCCGGAGCCGGCGATATCAAAAATGTTTCCCAGGGACATGGTTGTTCTCCTCTAGACCTTGTGCCGGCTTACTGACTCGTAATGGCCTTCTTCAGGCCTGAAAACTTGCTGTCCAGGAACTGGAAGCTGGCCTGGAAGTCCATGGCATTACGCATGTACCGGGTCTGCTCCTGCTGTGCATCCACGGTGTTGCCATCAATGGACGGCTGGTGGGGCATGCGGTAGAGCAACTCAGCAGACATGCCGGAACCGGACACATCCATATGGGACTCATGGGTACGGGTCATCGACACCCCCTGGCTGGTCTCGGTAGCCTGGTTCAGCATCGCCTGGAAATCCACGTCCCGGGCTTTGAACCCCGGGGTATCGGCGTTCGCCAGGTTATTCGCCAGCACTTCCGCGCGACGACTGCGGGCGGTCAGTGCCTGCTCGTGGATGCCCAGTGCCTTGTCGAAGGTAATTGCCATAATGCCTCCAGTAACTGCATCACCCTGCCGCTTTTGCCGGTCAGGGATCGTTTGCAGTGACTGTAGCAATCAGGATGCCAGAGTCTGAAAAAACTGTTATTTCTTTATTTTTCAGTTATATGGGGATTATGAAGGGGGCGGCAGCAACCACGGCGGAATGAGGGGCGGCAAGCCTTTTCCCCTAGTGTCCACAAAAGGCGGACCACGTCAGCCCGGCCAGTCAGAAACAAAGTCCGACAGCTCCGGCCGGGGGACCCTGGGCTTCGAGCCATCCACGGTGCCCGTGTAGATGAAACCGACGATGGATTCACCCTCCTTCAGGCCCAGCCCGTCCCGCACCACGGCACTCTCCGCCACCGCCCCGGTCCGCCACATGGCGCCGTATCCTTCCGCCTGCAGGGCCAGTACCAGGTAGGCGGCGCCCGCAGCGCAGGAGTATTCCTGCTCATGGGCGGGAACCTTTGGATGGCTTACCGGCGAGGCAATGGCCACCAGAACCATGGGCGCCCTCAGCGGTGACCGGCGCAGCTTCTCCCGCTGGGCCTCGCTGGCATCTTCCGGGGCGCTGGTTTCGAACAGCCGGCCAAGCGCCTTCAGGGCCTCCCCTTCCACCACCAGGTACCGCCAGGGCCGCAGCAGGGCGTGGTCCGGGGCCCGGGCGGCACAGGCCAGGGCCAGGTCCAGCACGTCCCGGGATGGCGCCGGGGCCTTGAGCCTGGGCTCGGAACTGCGATCAAGGATGGCCCGGGTAATGGTGTTCATGGTCAAGTGACATCTCCCCGTTCAGGTGTGAAGCCAGTGTGCCGTGCGGTGAATTCGCGCGCGTTGTCCGCCATGGTCTTTACTGTTAATCTGAAGCGCTGGATTCCATGGTTTCCTGCCAGGGAACCCGACCGCCGGAACGGCAGAATAACAAGGGAGTGAATGAGACGCACTCCCAATGCGGCGGCACACCCGGATTTCCGATCCTATCAGTTTTCCACAGGGATGGAGCATGTCAGGCTACGTGAGCACCCCGGATTCCACTCGCAAGTCCGCCCCGGAAAAGCCCTTCGAGGATACCCCTAGAGCCATCCCGCCGCTGCCGGATTTCAACGGACGAGTGCTGGGATCCGCGGCCTTCTGCGGCATCATCGTGGCCGGCGTGGTGGATGGTGTCTTCCACCAGAACATGCTCTGGCTGCTGGCCGGGGGCCTGCTGTGGCCCCACACTGTCCTGCTGCTGAGCCGCTATATCGGCGCCGGCCGGGAACCGCGCATCCGGCAGTACCTGGTGCTGGTGGAGTGCATTATCTCCGGCGCCGTGATCGGCCTGACCGGCCTGACTGTCGTGCCCTCCCTGGCCATGGGACTGATGCTGATGTTCACCTGCCTGATCGTCGGTGGCCTCTACCTCTGGTTCTACGGGTCACTGCTGCTGGGGGCGGCCGCCGGTCTAGTGGTCGGTCTGCTCGGGGTGACGGACGATTTCAGCACACCGCTGCTCACCAGCCTGGTGTCGCTGCTGGGCACCGGTACCTTTATCTGCGTGACCGCCTACTACACCCACCAGCAGGCCCGCATCCTCCTTGCCGCCAAGGCCCAGATCCAGAAGCAGCGGGAGCAGTCCATCGCCCTGTCCGACAAGCTCTCCAAGTACCTGTCGCCCCAGGTCTGGCAATCCATCTTTACCGGCGAACGGGACGTGCGGCTGGAAACCCGGCGCAAGAAGCTGAGCGTGTTCTTCTCCGACATCAAGGGCTTCACTGACCTGTCCGAGGAAATGGAGCCCGAAGCCCTCACCGAGCTGCTGAACAACTACTTCAACGAAATGTCGGAGGTGGCCCTGAAATATGGCGGCACCATCGACAAGTTCGTGGGTGACTCCATCATGATCTTCTTTGGCGACCCGTCCTCCCGGGGCCAGAAGGAGGACGCCCTCGCCTGCGTGTCCATGGCCGTGGATATGCGCAACCATATGAAGATCATGCGCCAGCGCTGGCGCAGCCAGGGCATCCGCACGCCCCTGGAAATCCGCATGGGGATCAGTTCCGGCTTTGTGACCGTCGGCAACTTCGGCGCCGAGAACCGCATGGACTACACCATTATCGGCAAGGAAGTGAACCTGGCCAGCCGTCTGGAACAACTGGCGGAGCCGGGCCAGATCCTGGTGTCCTACGAGACCTTCTCACTGATCAAGGAGCGGATCATGTGCCGGGACAAGGGTGAGATTACCGTGAAGGGGTTCGGGCGCCCGGTGGCCATCTACGAGGTGATCGACTTCCGCCGTGACCTGGGCCCGAACCGGAGCTTTGTGGAGCACGAGCACGCCGGCTTCGCCATGTACCTGGATTCCGGCAAGATCTGCGAACGGGACCGCAGGTCCATCCTCAGCGCCCTGGAAGAGGCGGCGGACCGGCTGCGGGAAGAGGAAGCCGACCAGTAGGCCGCACACCTCCCCTTCCCCAACCACCGGCGTGACTACTGCCGTACCAGCCTCAGCCGGGGCGCCTCACCCGGTCCCGTGCTCCGCCAGGGATTGATATCCAGCCCGCCACGGCGGGTGTAACGGGCACTGACCGTCAGGTGTTCGGGGCGGCAGGCCTGCATCAGGTCGGTGAACACCGTCTCCACGCAATGCTCGTGGAAGTCCTGCTTCTGGCGAAATCCCACCACATAGCGCAGTAACGCGGAACGGTCGATGGCCGGCCCGGTGTACTCAATGTGCAGCGTGCCCCAGTCCGGTTGTCCGGTGACCGGGCAGTTGCTCTTGAGCAGGTGTGAACACAGGCTTTCGGTGACCGTGTCACCGAAAGCCTTGAGCACGTCCGGGCAATAGTCGTAGGCCACCGAATCCACCGGCTCGTCGTCGATCAGGATGGCGCCATCCGGACGCCCCGCCGCCATCATGCCACGGTCGATACTGAACAGGGTGACCGTCACCTGGGCACCACAGGCGCTGGACAGGTCACGCTGGATGGTTTCCTGAACCTGATCGTGGGAGGAAAACACCGCCTGGTTCAGGGAGTTCAGGTACAGCTTCAGGGACTTGGATTCGATCAGGCTGGGGGATGCCGCCGGTAGCCGGAATTCGCCCCAGGCCACCTCCGGCACGCCGGAGGGGCGCAGCCAGGACAGTTCCCAGGCCTGCCACAGATCCTCACCGAACCAGGGCCAGCGACCATCCTCCAGGGCAATCCGGCGCCGATTGTCGTCCCGGGGCACCGGGAACAGCAGTTCCGGCGAGTAGTGTTCAGGGTAGTCGCTGGTCTTACCCAGCGGAGCATGGTCAAGTGCCATGGCCGTTCCTCAGTGACGAATGCCTTTGCCCCGCTGCAACATGCGCAGGGACACCACGGACAGGATAACGATAAACACCAGGATCATGCCCAGCGACAGGTAGGGATTCACATCGGATACCCCCAGGATGCCATACCGGAAGCCGTTCACCATATACAGGATCGGGTTGATCATGGACACACCCTGCCAGAACCCCGGCAGCAGGTCGATGGAATAGAACACCCCGCCCAGGTAGGTCAGCGGTGTCAGGATGAACGTGGGCACGATGGAAATATCATCAAACTTGGTAGCCATCATGGCATTGATGAAGCCGCCCAGGGAGAACAGCGCGGAGGTCAGGATCACCGTCAGCACCATCATCGGCAGGTGGTGAACCTGCAGCCGGGTGAAGGCCAGGGACAGCAGCGTCACAATCAGCCCCACCCCCAGGCCGCGGGCCATGCCGCCGGCCACGTAACCGGCCAGGATCACCCCGTTGGGTGTGGGTGACACCAGCAGTTCCTCGATGCTGTGCTGGAATTTCATGCTGAAGAAGGACGACACCACGTTGCCATAGGAGCTGGTGATCACCGCCATCATGATCAGCCCCGGCACAATGAACGCCATGTAGTCGAAGCCGCCCATGGTGCCGATCCGCGAACCGATCAGGTTGCCGAAGATCACGAAGTACAGGGTCATGGTGACCGCCGGCGGCAGCAGCGTCTGGGGCCAGATCCGGGTAAAGCGGCGGATCTCCCGGGTCACGATGGTAACGAAGGCGGTCAGGATGGCGGCCGGATTCACTCGATCACCTCCACCTGACGGGCGTTTTCTTCCACCATGTGCAGGAACAGCTCCTCCAGGCGGTTGGATTTGGTCCTCATGCTCAGCACCCGGATCCCCAGCCGGTCAAGCTGGGCAAAGACACCGTTGAGGCCCTGGCTCTTGGCCACTTCCACCTCCAGTGCCCCCTCGCCGTCCAGGCGGGTGGTGAAGCCGTCCAGCTCCGGTGCCTGGGTCAGCGCCTGCTCCGTGTCCAGCACGAAGGTCTCCACATGGAGCTGGGCCAGCAGGTCCTTCTTGCTGGTGTGCCGGAGAATCTCGCCATGGTCGATGATGGCGATATTGCGGCACAGGGCCTCCGCCTCTTCCAGGTAGTGGGTGGTGAGGATGATGGTGGTACCGTTGCGGTTCATTTCCTCGAGGAAGGTCCACATGGAGCGGCGCAGCTCGATATCCACACCTGCGGTGGGCTCGTCCAGGATCAGCAGGCGCGGCTCGTGTACCAGGGCACGGGCAATCATCAGCCGGCGCTTCATGCCGCCGGAGAGCTGGCGCGCCGGGGCATCACGCTTGTCCCACAGCCCCAGCTTCCTCAGGTAGTGCTCCGCCGACCCCCGGGCCTTTCGCAGCGGAATGCCATAGTACCCGGCCTGGGTCGTGACAATATCGAACACCTTCTCGAACTGGTTGAAGTTGAACTCCTGGGGCACCACGCCCAGGTTGAGCTTGGCCGCCGCCAGGTCGGTATCAATATCGTGGCCGAACACCCTAACGGTGCCGGAAGACTTGTTCACCAGCGAACAGACAATGCCCAGGGTGGTGGACTTGCCTGCACCGTTGGGCCCCAGCAGGGCAAAGAAGTCCCCTTCACGCACGTGCAGGTCGATGCCCTTGAGGGCCTCGAAACCACTGCCATAGCGTTTCCTGAGCCCTTCGATTTCCAGGGCCAGCACGGGAGCATCGGACTGGGACGGTTGGCTGGTCATAATGGCTTCCAGAAAGGGAATATCAATCGAGAAAGCGCTATATGTTGAGCCACCCTATGAAAATTTCAAGGGCACGCCTGCCAGGACGGCAGACATCTGAAAGGCGATAACAGACGGGAAAGGATGCGGGTGCCGTTCAGGCACCCACCAGCCGACGCAGGTTCCAGCGGGATTCGGCGCCGGTTACATCGTACCGTGACGGATCCAGGCCATCGGTATCATTGGGCAGGCAACCCTCCACCCGGAGTGAGTCGCTCACCGACCGGCCTTCATTGCAGGTCGCCAGGTTAACCATCCGGGCGGCCTTGAGGGGCTGCTGGTTGACGTCGGTCATCAGCATGACCTTCGGCATCAGCCGGCGCTTGGGCGAGTGGGATACCACCACCCCACGCTGGCCATTGGTGAGCTGCACCAGGGTGCCGATAGGGTAGATACCCACCGACTGGATGAACTGCTCCACCAGGTCTTCCTGGAACTCCACGTTACGCAGCTCGAAAAGCTGGCTGACCGCCTGGGCCGGGGACAGGGGCTGGTAGCCTTCCCGGGGCGCGATCAGCGATTCGTAGTAATCCACCAGGCCGGCGATCTTGGCCAGCAGCGGAATACGGTCACCACGGACCCCGGCGGGAAAACCGGAACCGTTGTGCCGCTCACGATGCCCCCGGACCACGGCGACAACCCCGCGGGAGACACCCGCCTCCTCCAGCCGCCGGACACCCCGGCCCACATAGGTGCGAAACTGTTCAAACTGCCCGGCATCAAGCTGGTACTCGTTGAAGACCACTTCCCGGGGCAATTCCGCCTTGCCGATATGGGCCAACAGGCAGCCCGTGGCCAGGGTATTCAGTAACGGCTCATCCAGACCAAGATGCCGCCCCAGCACCAGGGCCCAGACCGCAGTCTTCAGGGAGTGCTGATAGGTGTAATCGTCCTGCTGGCGAACCCGGGCCAGCCACAGCAGCGCGTCCGGGTTACGGATGATGCTGGATGTCATGCGGCGGGCCACCTTCGCCACCGGTCGCAGGTCGGGAACCATGTCGTTTCGCAGGCTGCCAGCCACCTTGCGGATGGCGTCCTCGGCGGAGCGCAGCAGCGGACCGCTGGCCCGGAGTTCACGCTTCAGCGAGCGCTTGGTCTGGTGCCTTTCGGGGTTCTTCACCTGGATCGGTGGCAGCTTGATCAGATCCTGGGGCTTGATCTTACGGCTGGCACGACGGGCAAAACTGGGGGCACCAGCTTCATCGTACTCCAGGCTATCGCGCCCCTCGGCCACGTCAATCATCACCCAGCGGCAGTGGGAGATCAGGGCACGGATATCGTCCTGCGAGCGGATGTGGAAGCCCTGGATGGGAAAGGGAGTGCGATGCCACGGCTTATCAAGGTCCGACACGAACATGCCGACCTCAAGGTCCTGCGTATAGACCTTTTTCTGGGATACTCCCACCTTCCACCTCTGTCCTGGACGATCTCTGACAACTTCCATTGTCGCCACCTCCCTGTCTTTAATCCATTACAAATGGATGCTGAAGAGTAACCAATTGCCACACACTGTTACGTATATTGTCGTTCCGCAACATAACGTAATACTGTGACACAATTCACAAACTGTCCAGCAACTTGTCAGGTTTGCAGAAAAATGCGAAGGAAGGGGTAGAAAGAATACCTAAGAAGCCATCAGGCAGGTGGGTCAGTCTCCAGCGAACTGGAGACCGAATCCGTCATTACTCTTGCGTACCACGACCATGGTCAGTTCCGGGGCGGGAACCGGCAGGCCCTGGACCTGCACGGTCACCACATCCCCGGTCTCGGGCGTGAAACCGCTGTCCTCGATCACCACGAAAATACCACCGTCGGAAATATCCCGGGTGGAGAACACCCCTTCCCCCAGGACGTCGTGGGTCACTTTCACCTTGGCGTTCAGGGCTGTTCGGATGTGTTCGCGTCGGTCACTCTGCTTCATCGTGGTCATGGTCGCTGCTTGATTCCGGTCAGTGAGGCGTCATGTATCCTGCCTCATAGTGTGCAGGCTAAGATGAAAATATCTCAAAAGACAGGGCATTGTGCCCGGAAATTTGAAGTACGACGCTTCATTTTTACAGTCGTTGACATATTACCGCCCGCAAACGAAACTACGTTCAATTCTCATTCTTGTTGCGAGGACACCCCCAATGAAAACAAAGCTTGCCGCCCTGACCACCGCCTGCCTGGTCACCCTGGCCCCCCTTCCCGCCGCCGCCAGTGGCGAAGTCAACATCTATTCCTACCGCCAGGAGTTTCTGTTGAAGCCGCTACTGGATGCCTTTACCGAGGAAACCGGCATCGAGACCAACGTCGTCTTCGCCAAGAAGGGCCTGGCGGAACGCCTGGAAAGGGAGGGCCGCAACAGCCCGGCGGACGTGGTGATGACGGTGGACATCTCCCGCATCTCCGAACTGGTGGAGCGGGACCTGACCGCGCCGGTGGACAACGACACCCTGGAGCAGAACATTCCGGAGAACCTGCGCCACCCGGAAGGCAAATGGTTTGCCCTGACCACCCGGGGCCGGATGATCTTCACCTCCCTGGATCGGGTGGAAGAAGGTGAAATCACCACCTACGAAGAGCTGGCCGATCCCAAGTGGGAAGACCGTATCTGTACCCGCAGCGGCAAGCATCCCTACAACATCGCGCTGTTCTCCTCGATGATCGCCCACCATGGCGAGGAACAGGCCGAGGAGTGGCTGCAGGGCCTGAAGGACAACCTGGCCCGCAAACCCCAGGGGGGCGACCGTGACCAGATCCGCGCCGTCACCGAGGGTGTCTGCGACGTGGCCGTGGGCAACAGCTATTACTACGGCGTGATGCTGCAGGATGAGGAACAGCGCCCGATTGCCGAGCAGGTGCGTATCGTGTTCCCCAACGCGGAAGACCGCGGCACCCACGTCAATATCAGTGGTATTGCATTGACCCAAAGCGCGCCCAATCGCGACAACGCCATCAAGCTGATGGAGTTCCTGTCCGGCGACGAGGCCCAGCAGATCTACGCCGAGGCCAATTCCGAGTTCCCGGCCAACCCGGAGGTACCGGCCACCGGTATCGTGGCGGAATGGGGCGAGCTGAACGCAGACACCCTGTCCCTGCAGACCATTGCCGAGAACGCCGACAAGGCCGTGCGCATGGTGGATCGGGTCGACTACGACAACTGATCGTCTTGCCTGAAACCGATTCCGGAGCCCTGCAACGGGCTCCGGAGTAACAGGATGCGTTGAAGCGAGATCGGCGGATGGCTACACTTCTGCCTTTTTTCAACCGGACCGGAATACCATGAACCAGGCGGACGCTGTCGAGCACCCGGTCACCCCATCACCGCTGACACCCCGCCGCACCTCCAGCCGGTGGCTGATTTCCGCCATCCTGATCACCGCCATCGTCGCCCTGCCGGTCTTCTCCGTGGCCTGGCTGGCGCTGTTCCCGGACGAGAACATCTGGCCCCACCTGATCAGCACCACCCTGCCCCGCTACATCAGCACCACCCTGATCCTGATGGCCGGCGTGTCCGCCCTCACCCTGGCCATCGGCCTGGCCACCGCCTGGGCGGTCACCATGTGCGAGTTTCCCGGGCGCCGGGTGTTCGAATGGGCCCTGCTGCTGCCCTTTGCGGTGCCTGCCTATGTCATTGCCTACGTCTATACCGATCTCCTCCAGTACGCCGGGCCGCTCCAGGGCGCCCTGCGGGACTGGTTCGGCTGGCAGAGCGCCCGGGACTACTGGTTTCCGGAGATTCGCAGCCTGTGGGGCGCCACCCTGATGCTGGGCCTGGTGCTCTACCCCTATGTGTACCTGCTGGCCCGGGCGGCGTTCCTGGAGCAGTCGCCGTCGCTGTTCTCGGTCAGCCGCAGCCTCGGTCATTCGGCAATCAGCACCTTTTTCCGGGTGGTTCTGCCCATCGCCCGTCCCGCCATCGCCGTGGGCCTCTCCCTGGTACTGATGGAAACCCTCAATGATTTCGGCACGGTGGATTTCTTCGCGGTGCAGACGCTGACCGCCGGCCTGTTCGATACCTGGATGAACCTGGGCAACCTGGGCGGCGCGGCGCAGATTGCCATGATCATGCTCACCTTCGTGGTGATCCTGGTGACCCTGGAACGCTACTCCCGCCGCCGCCAGAAACAGTACGCCGCCCGGGACAACCGCGCCCCGATCCACCGCTTCGTCCTGAGCCGCCCGCGCCAGTGGGTCTGTGTGATCACCTGTGCCACCCCCATCCTGCTGGGGTTTGCCATACCGGCCCTTGTCCTGGCTCGCTACGCGGTGATCTACTTCGACCAGAGCTGGACCACGGACTTTCTGGAGAACGCCTTCAACAGCCTGTTCCTGTCCACGGCCGCCGCCGTCGCCACCCTGGTAATCGGTCTCATACTGGCCTACAGCCGAAGGCTGCACGACAGCCGCCCCATGCAGATCATGATGCGCCTCTCCAGCCTGGGTTACGCCATGCCCGGAGCGGTACTGGCGGTGGGCGTGATCGTGCCCATGGCGGCCTTCGACAACCAGGTGGATGCCTGGATGCGGGAGTGGTTCGGTGTGAGTACCGGGCTGCTGCTCAGTGGTACCGCCTTCGCCCTGGTGTTCGCCTATACCGTGCGGTTCCTGGCGGTTTCCGCCGGCAGCCTGGAAAGCGGTCTGCAGAAGATCACCCCGAGCATGGACATGGCTGCCCGCTCACTGGGCAAGTCCACCACCGCCACCCTGCTGCGGGTTCACCTGCCCATGTTGCGGGGCACTATGCTGACGGCGGCGCTGGTGGTGTTCGTGGATTGCATGAAGGAGCTGCCCGCCACACTGATCCTGCGGCCGTTCAACTTCGACACCCTGGCCACCCATGTCTACCAGTACGCCTCGGATGAACTGCTGGGCATCAGCGCCCTGCCGGCGCTGATCATCGTGCTGGCCGGCATCGTGCCCATCATCCTGATGAGCCGGTCCATCGGCTCGGCCCAGGCCTACAATCCCCAGTAATCGAAAGCTGAAATAAAGAAAGATGTCCTAGGATGTCGCCAGCACCACGAACCGCCCCTCAAAGAAGGCAGCCGCCGGCTGCTCCGGCGCCAGTGCCGGCTCACCGCTGTAGAGCCCTGATTTCAGCGACACCCTGGCCCGGCCGCGGCGACGCAACATGGTCAGGAAGCGGTCCCACTCCGTGGGCTCCGGCAGCTGGCACAGGGCAAAGAAGTCCGCATCCACCGGCTGACCGTAATCCATGCTGCCACTCTGGATAACCACCGTGCCGTCGATGCCAGCATCCTTCACCGCAAGTTCGATCAGCCCCCAGGCCGCCAACACGGCAACGGAATAGATGGAGCCGCCAAAGCCCGTGCCCTGGTGATTGCTGTTGGGGGCCAGCGGCGCCCGGACCTGCAGTTGCCGACCGTCATAGTGCAACAACTCGGCCCCCATGGCCCGGGTCAGTGGAATAACGTCATGGATGCGTTGCTGAAAGTCGTCCAGTCGGCTCATGAAAGGGTCCCGCACAAACAGAAAACCGGCCAGTAAAGGCCGGTTCCGGAAGGTTTACCCAAGCAGGCCGCCGGCAATACCGGCGGCC
>NZ_JAVVLT010000048.1:0-6052 GCF_036224885.1 Marinobacter sp. OP 3.4 | reverse complement strand
GTGTATAAGAGACAGTCGCAGATGTACGCCGTGACCCGGCCCGCGCGTACATCTGTGACGAACGAAAGGTGAAACGCGCGGCGCCGCCGGGCGCCCACCCCGCGCCCCGCCCATCTCTCGCGATCGAGAGACCCCGCCGCACCCCCGTTTGAACCCGCAGCGACCCTAGGTTAGGCTCACCTAACGTGAGGACCGACACCGAGACGACCACACCGACGAGCGCGCTGCGCGGCGATTCCCTCGCCCTCAGCTACGGTCGCACCCGCGTGGTGCACGACGTGTCGCTCCACCTCCGCCCCGGCGTGGTCACGGCTCTCATCGGCCCGAACGGCAGCGGCAAGTCCACCGCGCTCCGCGCGCTCGCGCGCCTCCACCGCATCGACGCCGGCGACGTCCACGTCGACACCCCCGCCGGTCCCCGCGACGCCGGCACCCTTTCGGCCAAGGAGTTCGCCAAGGCCGTCGCCATGCTGTCGCAGTCGCGCCCCCACCCCTCGGGCCTCGAGGTGCGCGACATCGTCGCCCACGGCCGCCACCCGCACCGCAGCCGCTTCGCCGGTCTCAGCGACGCCGATCGCGCGGCCATCGACCACGCCCTCCGCCTCACCGGGCTTCTCGCCATGGAGCACCGCCCCGTCGACGAGCTCTCCGGCGGCGAGCTGCAGCGCGTGTGGCTGGCCACCGCGCTCGCGCAGGGCACCGGCATCCTGCTCCTGGACGAGCCCACCAATCACCTCGACCTGCGCTACCAGGTCGAGACGCTCGACCTCATCTGCGACCTCGCCGACCACGGGACCGCCGTCGGCGTCGTGCTCCACGACCTCGACCACGCGGCCCTCATCGCCGACGAGGTCGTGCTGATGAGCCGCGGGCGCGTCCACGCCGCCGGCACCCCCGAAGACGTGCTCAACGCGGCGAACCTCACCGAGGTCTACGAGTTCGCCATCGATACAGAAGTGGATGCCGCAACGGGGCGCGTCAGCGTGATTCCGCGTGGCCGCCACGACGCCCGGAACAGGGCCCGCGCCCAAGCCGTCACGCGCCACCTGCACGCCGTCTCCGCCTGACGCCGACGCCGACGCCTCACAGGCCCACCGCCCGCACGGCGCCGCGCCCCGGCATCCGCTCTTCTCTTCACCGCACCCCCCCACCCATCGATGGAGTCCGTCATGACCAAGAAGCCCCTCGCCGCCCTCGCCGGCGCCGCAGCCCTCGCCCTCGCGCTCACCGGCTGCGGTACCACGCAGAGCACCCCGGCCGCCGACGCCAGCGGCGCAGCCGCGACCTCCACGAGCGAGGGCTGCGCCGACGACACCACGACGACCTCCACCGGCCCGGTCGAGCTGACCGACGCCTTCGGCCGCACGGTCACCCTCGACCAGCCCGCTGAGCGGGTCGCGGTGCTCGAGTGGCAGCAGATCGAAGACGTGCTCACCCTCTGCCTCACCCCGGTCGCGGTGGCCGACGCCGACGGGTACCGGACGTGGAACTCCGCCGAAGAGCTTCCCGAGAGCGTCGAGAGCGTCGGCACCCGCCAGGAGCCGAACCTCGACGCCCTCTTCGCCACCGAGCCCGACCTGGTGATCGTCGAGGCGTATACCCGCGACGATGCGATCATCGACCAGCTCGAGGAGTACGGCATCCCCGTTCTCGCCACCATCGGCGCGAACGCCGAAGACCCGATCGCGCAGATGCTCGACACCTTCGACCTGATCGCGCAGGCGACCGGCCGCGAGGAGCGCGCCGAGGTCGTCACCGAGAAGTTCGAGCAGCACCTCGCCGACGCCAAGGCCGAGGTCGAGGGTGCCACGCCCGAGGTCTCCGACTTCGTCTACATCGACGGCTACGTCGACGGCGGCAACGTCTCGATCCGCCCCTTCGGGCAGGGCTCGCTCGTCGGCGAGCTGGGCGAGGAGCTCGGCCTCACCAACGCCTGGACCGGCGAGGTCGACCCCGCCTACGGCCTCGGCCAGACCGACATCGAGGGCATGACGACGGTCGGCGACGCCAACTTCTTCTACACCGGCACCGAAGACCCCGACTACGAGAGCTTCATCGACGCCGCCGAGTCGAACCCGGCGTGGGCATCGATCCCGGCCGTCGCCGAGGGCCGCGTCACCGCGTTCCCCGCCGGCATCTGGACCTTCGGCGGCCCCCGCTCGGCCGAGCAGATCATCGACGCGTACGTCGCCGCCATCACCCGGTGAACATGCGGTCGGTGAGCGAGGGGGCTCCAGGCTCCCGGGCCCAGGGTGCAGACCGGACGGATGCTGCGCCCCACGCCCCTCGCTCATCGACCGCCCTCGGGCTCGGCGTGCTCGCCGCGCTCTTCGTGGTGCTCGTCCTCTCCGCGGGCTGGCATCTGACGCAGGGGACGAGCGGCGCGGTCTTCGCCGACGCCGACGTGCTCTGGGGGTCGCGCATCCCGCGCCTGGCAGCCGGGGTCGCGGTCGGCGTCGCGGTCGGCGTCGCGGGCCTGCTCATGCAGTCGCTGTCGCGGAACGCCCTCGCCTCGCCCGACACCCTCGGGGTCACCGCCGGGTCGTACCTGGCGATCACCGCCGTGGCGGCGTTCGGCATCGCGGTGCCGTTCTGGGCGTCGGGGGTCGTCGCCTTCGTCGGCGGGCTCGCCGCCGCGGCACTCGTGCTGGGCCTTGCCGGGGGAGCCGGCACCTCGACCACCCGGCTCGTCCTTGCCGGATCGGCCTTGGCGCTCGCGTTCCAGGCCGGCACCTCGGCGCTCCTGGTCCTGTTCTCCGAAGAGACCAAGGGCCTGCTGGCGTGGGGGAGCGGCAGCCTCTCGCAGCTCGGCCTCGAGGCGTTCCTGCGCGCGGCGCCGGTCGTCGTCCTCGCGCTCGTCCTCGCCCTCGTGCTCTCGCGCCGCCTCGACGTCCTCGCCCTCGGCGATGACACTGCCTCGTCGCTGGGGGTGCCGATCCGCGCGACGCGGGTCGCCGGCATCCTCATCTCGGTGCTGCTCACCGCCACCGCCGTCACCCTCGCCGGCCCCATCGGATTCGTCGGCCTCTGCGCCCCCGTGCTCGCGCGGCTGCTCGTGCGGGTGGTGCCGGCGCTCGGGCGGCACCTGCTGCTGATCCCGCTGTCGGGTGTGATCGGCGCGATCGTCGTCATCCTCGCCGACGCGCTGCTGCGCGCCCTCATCGGCGCCGAGGGCGCCATCGCGGTGCCGACCGGGGTCGCGACCACCGTGTTCGGGGCGATCGTGCTCGTCGTGATGGCGCGGCGCCTGCGCGACTCGGGCCCCACCCGCCGGCCCCCGTCGATGCGCATCGGCGTGCGCACCCCGCGCCGGTTCGTCATCGTCGTCGCCGCGTCGGCGCTCGTCCTCGGCGGGGTGGTGCTCGCCGGGATGCTGCTCGGCAGCACCCGCCTGCTCACCGGCGATATCGTGCTGTGGCTCACCGACTCCGCGCCCCCGCTCGTCGCGTTCGCGCTGGACGAGCGCGCTCCGCGCGTCGTCGCCGCCGTCGTCGCGGGCGCCGCGCTCGGGCTGTCGGGCAGCATCACGCAGGCGGTCAGCCGCAATCCGCTCGCAGAGCCCGGCCTTCTCGGCATCACGGGCGGTGCCGGCCTGGGTGCGGTGCTGGTCGTGACGAGTGCCACGGCGAGCAATCTCGGGATGCTGGTGGCCGCCGTCGGCGGAGGGCTCCTGGCGTTCGCACTGGTCTATGCCCTGGCGTGGCGGGGTGGTCTGAGCGCCGACCGGTTCATCCTCATCGGCATCGGCGTCTCGTACGGTGCGGTGGCGCTCACGACCTTCGTGCTGCTGCGCGCGAACCCGTGGGACACGCCGCGCATCTACACGTGGCTGTCGGGCACCACGTACGGGCGCGTCTGGGAGCAGGTGATTCCGCTCGCGATCGTGCTCGCCATCGCGCTGCCGTTCGCGCTCGTGCGCCGCCGCGACCTCGACATTCTCGCGATGGATGAGGACACCCCGAAGCTCGTCGGCATCCGCCTCGAGCGCACGCGCCTCGCGCTGCTCGTGACGGCGGCGGTGCTCGCTGCGCTCGGCGTCGTCGCGGTCGGCGTGATCGGGTTCGTGGGACTGGTGGCGCCGCACGCGGCCCGGGCGCTCGTCGGTGCGAAGCACGGCCGGTCGATCCCGGTCGCGGTGCTGCTCGGCGCGGTGCTCGTGGGCGTCGCCGACACCCTCGGGCGGACGATCATCGCTCCGGCGCAGCTGCCCGCGGGGCTGGTCGTCGCGCTGATCGGCGCGCCGTACTTCGTGTGGCTGCTCTGGCGGTCGCGCGACGCGTGAGCGGCGGACCGACGGCGCCCATACGCCGACGGCATGCGGAACCGCTTGGAGAGCTCACCTCTCCGCCTACCACCGCATCCGTTCGTCACAGATGTACGCCCTCACCGCTTCTTGGCGTACATCTGCGACGAACGAACCCGTGGCGGCGCAGCGAACGCGGGTGAGCGAGCGGGCTGTCACGCGCCTCACGCCTGGGCGAACCGGTCGGCCAGCTGCCGCCGCGAGCTGATCTCGAGCTTCCGGAAGACCTTGTGCAGGTGGTAGTCGACGGTGTTCGGGCTGATGAACATCGTCGCGGCGATCTCGGCGTTCGTCGCGCCGCGCGCGGCGAGCAGCGCGACCTGACGCTCCTGGCTGCTCAACAGATCCACCGGCGCTGAACCCGACGGCACCGAACCGCCCGCGGCGAGGATCTCGCGCCGTGCACGCTCGGCGAATCCGATCGCACTCGTCGCCTCGAAGTCGCGAAGCGCGAGCTCGAGTTGCGTCCTGGCGTCAGCGCGCCGCCGCACGCGGCGGAGCCACTCGCCGTAGACGAGCCGTGCGCGGCCGATGTCTGCCCGATGGCTCGGCGGGAAGAGGGCGATGGCGTCGATGAAGTGGCGCTCGGCCTCGGCGTCATCCGACATCAGCGCCAGCGACCTCGTGTACAGGGCCCGCCCGACGACGGACCCGTTGATGTCGACGTGCGTCTTCATCCGATGTAGCGCCCACTCCGCCGCCGCGCGGTTGCCGCTGCGCACCGCCGCCTCGACGTACTCGGGCAGGTGACGGTAGCTCGCCTGGAGGAACGGATGCCGCGCGAGCGGCCCCAATCGCTCGTACGCCGACTCGTACGCACCCGCGGCGAGCTCGTTGACGGCGATCGCTTCGCCGGTCATCCGGCGGTCGCGCTCGGCGCGCCGACGACATCGGCCGACCAGCTCGTCCCGTCCCAGAACCGTTTCCCTCCCGCGGGAACGTCGTACCAGCCGGCGGGTGGCGTGGGGGGAGGGTTCATCGTCGGGATCCTTCGCTCGGCGTCGCCGGTGGCGCGCCCGCCCAGGGTAACTCTCGACGCTCTCCGTGTCCGAGGGGGCAGAGCATCTTCCCGGCTGACGCGGGGGTTCTCGCGACTCGGGCCTAGTGGATCGTCTCGCCGCGCTCGAGCATGGCGACGTACTGCGCGACGCGCGCAGCGCGCGACTCCGGCCGCTTGAGGTTGCTGATGCGGAACGACATCGCGAAGCGGTTCTGCGCAGACTGGGCCGCGAACGCGGCGGCGATGGCGGGGTCGGCGTCCAGAGCTGCCTGGAGCTCGGCCGGGACGTCGCCGTCGCTCTGGCGGTACGCGGCGTCCCAGCGCCCGTCGGCTTTCGCGCGGTCGATCTCGCGCCGCCCGGCGGGGCGCATCCGTCCCTCGGTGATCAGACGCTCGGCATGCGCGATGTTGACCTTCGACCAGACCCCGCGCGGCCGGCGCGGCGTGAACACCTGAAGGAAGTAGTCCGCGTCCAGCGACAGCTTCTGACCGTCGATCCATCCGACGCACAGCGCTGCGTCGAGCGCCTCGGCGTAGGTGATGCCGGGCTTCTTCGACGCCGTCTTCCGCACGCGCAGCCGCACGCCCTCGGGGCCGGGATCCGACGCGAGCCAGCGCTCCCACTCCTCGACGGTGTCGACGTGGAGCTCGGGCTTGTCGGAGGTCGCGACCATGGTTGCAGGGTAGACGCGGGGTCGGACGTCGCGGGCGTTTCGTCTCGCTGCGCTCGGACGGTCGTTGAGCAAGGG
>NZ_JAVVLT010000047.1:0-7314 GCF_036224885.1 Marinobacter sp. OP 3.4 | reverse complement strand
GTCACTACGCTGGCAGAAATTTGCCATCCGAGTGTTCATGAGAAATCCGGGCTAGCCGCAGCCCGAAGGGTGGCACCGGTGGTTCGAACATCCCACCCATGGGCGAATAAATGAAAATCGGGAGGCTGAAGATCAGGCAGACCCAGAAACGGTTGCGCATGTCGCGCACCATTGCCTGCATGTCCATGCTGCCGCCGTGGCCCATCTCGTGAGCCATCTCGTCCTTTGCGCCAGTATGTTCGCCGTGTTCAGCAGGATGCGCCGTATCGTCGTGGCCGGTGTGGGAGGCATGGCCATCGTGGACGGGCGTGGACACAGCCCCGGCTTCGGTCGGCGGGTCCCCCGGGTCGCAAACGTGCCTGGGCAACTGTTCTCCGGAACAGTGATAGCCGCACTCGTGTATCCGGGCCTTGATAGCCTCAAGGTCCACCGTCGCCTCATCATAGGTGACGGTCGCGCTGCCGGCCACATAGTTGACCTCGGCCTTCTTGACGCCGGGCAATCTCAATAGCTGTTTCTCCACGCCCCGGGCACTCAGTGCCGATAGCAAGCCGCGGATCTCCACGACGGTATTTTTCATTCCTTGTTTCCCTTTCCTTATTTGCAGACCGGAGCTTTCGTCAGCCCGACGCGCGCCCGACACCGAGATGGCGATGAAGCCAATTGAAGATCGGGCAGAACACCAGCCCGACATAAGCGCCATATAGAAAACTCTCAATCAATCCGAGCAGAAATCCCCACCAGGTCAGCCACTTGAACGCCGGCAGCACCTGCTCGAGAAACGTGTGCATGTGCAGGCTTTGCGGCGTCACCAGTCCATAGATCACGCAAACGATGAAGGTGACCGCCGCAAAGAGGCCCAACGCCCAGGTAACCAGTCTTGTGTCAAGCATGTTCCGTCCTCCGTTAATGCCGATGGCCAGAACGTCTGTCCGGGTCGTTTTCCGACTTGTCCGGCGCACTATGTCCACCATGCCCGCCCCCGCCGTGACCACCATGTCCTCCGTGACCGAACATATGCATGCCCACGAAAACGATGCCAATAAGCACCGAGAACCAGTTTTCCGCCAACCATTCCATAAAGACCTCTCCAGTCTGCTGCTGTACCAGCTGCCTTTGCATTGCTTCAGGCCCGGGCATGGCATTTCCTGACGCAAGTCAACCACATCTGCCTGAATTCAAACTGAATTACCGGACCGAAACAGAGCACACCTTGATCTCGATCAAATTAGAAACAATGTCCTAAAATTGATGACGCATGCACTTGCCGGTTACTGAATTTACTGGAAACATGTTTTCTAGGAACACTCTGAGGAGAGAAAGGCATGAGCAACGAATCTTTCTCGGCAAGCATGCACCTTGAGCCTCAAAAAAGGCCTGCGGGGAAAAGCAGCATCATTCAGCTCAATCTTTTTCGAAAGGCGCTGAGATCTCTTCAGTTCGGCTCGTTATCACTTACATGGCCAGATGGAGAAAAGACGTGCCATGAAGGGAAGCAAGACGGTGTACATGCAGAAATGACAATCCTGCAGTGGCATGTCATTGATCGTCTGATCACCCACGGTGATGTGGGACTGGGAGAAGACTACATGGCAGGCAAATGGTCCACGCCCAATTTGCTTGCCCTAATGCGCCTTGTCACGGTGAACATAGTCGTTTTTGACCGCGCTTTACGCTCTAGCGTGGGGCTCAGGTTATGGCATTGGTTCAAGCATCGGTTGTTTTCCAATACGGTTAAGCGCAGCCGTGAAAACGTCCATGAGCACTACGACTTAGGCAACGATTTTTATCAGCTCTGGCTGGATAAGAGCATGACCTACTCCTGCGCCCTGTTTGGTGGCAACGAGTCCCTCTCGCTTTACGAGGCACAGCAAGCGAAATATGAGCGGATCCTTCAGCGACTGGCACCGGAACGGGGAAGCCGCATCCTGGAAATAGGCTGTGGCTGGGGCGGTTTTATGGAAGTGGCAACTGCACACGGGTGCCATGTAACCGGGGCAACCTTGTCCAGCGAACAGGCGGATTGTGCCCGCCAACGACTCCGGTCCGCCGGACTGGAGGGAAATACCGAGGTGCGTTTACAGGACTATCGGGAACTGTCGGGGCCGTTTGATTACGTGGTATCAATCGGGATGTTTGAACACGTGGGCGAGTCCTATTGGCCCACTTACATGAAGGATGTACACGATTATCTGAGACCCGGCGGCAAGGCACTGATACAAACCATTACCATTGCCGAGGAGCGATTTGAGCGGTATCGCTCCGGCAACGACTTTTTGCGGAAGCATATTTTCCCCGGTGGCATGCTGCCTTCCAGAGAGCGTTTTGAAGCCGTTGCCACTGATAACGGCCTGGTGGTGAACGATGTGTTTCAGTTCGGACAGGATTATGCCATTACGCTGGAAAAATGGCTGGCGAACGTGGACGAACAGCTATCGGCGATAGGGGCGTTGGGGTACAGCGAAATGTTCATGCGCAAGTGGCGGTTTTACCTGGCCAGTTGCGCCGGCATGTTTCGGGCCGGGGGTATTAATGTCATGCAAGTGGAGTTAAGTCGAAAGTAGTCGCCCCGTTAGACCCGGGGCGTTGGCGACAGCGACTGATGATTATGCGACCGCTGAATCAGGGAGAAACTTAAGATGAATGAAGCCAATGTACCCCGGCGCCGCTTTCTGATTGCGGCCACCTCTTTTGCCGCGGGGGCGGGCGTGGTGGGTGCTGCCATCCCGTTTATTAACTCGTGGAACCCAAGCGCCAAGGCGCGAGCTGTCGGTGCTCCGGTAAAGGTAGATACCAGCAAAATTGAACCCGGCGCCATGATCACGGTGGCGTGGCAGGGTAAGCCGGTCTGGGTGCTGAGACGCACCAGCGAAAATTTGGACAATTTACGAGAGGCAACGCATCGCCAGGAATTGCGCGATCCGGACTCTGAGATCAACCAACAAGCAGATTATGCCAGGAATGAATACCGCAGTATCCGGGAGGACATCTTGGTGGCAGTGGGTATTTGTACGCATCTGGGTTGCATTCCGAACTACGAGCCGGAGGGCACGGAGGAGGTCAAGCATGCATTGTTTTTCTGCCCTTGCCACGGATCGAAGTTCGACCTCGCCGGTCGGGTCTTTAAAAACGTACCGGCACCCACCAACCTGATTATTCCACCACATCAATATCTTGATAACAATGTGTTGGAGATAGGCACCGATGCCACAACCGGTTAACGCGTGTCCGTCGATTGCAGGAATCATTAATCGATAAAAGGAAACAACCATGAACGATCGATTCCGCCCCTCCTTGTCGGATATACCGGTTTCACCACGTCAGATCACTCTGTATATAGGCATTGCGGTTGCGGGACGATTACAGTGTTCGGTCGCGACTGGAAGATATTCTCGGTAGTGAAACCCGCAAAGCTGTTGCCAAACACGAATTGATAGAACTTGCACACACCAAGAAAGGCAGGGAGCCCGCCTTCGACCAGCCGCTCACAAAAGCGGTGATTGGCCAACCGCGGTCCGTCCGACGGGGGCGGCAGCTAATAGAAGCGGACATCTCTGCCGCGGCTTCGGCAAAGATGGCTAAATTTGGCATTGAATTGCCCGACATTCGTTTTAAGCGGATCAACTACAATGAAAGCGTTCGCCAGAATGATCAGCAAACGCCAGCAGATTGCCGAGCGATTCCGTTCCGAGGGTGCCGGCGAAGCCGCTAATTATCGGCGACAAGGAAAAGGATTTGCAGCGCATTGAGTCTGAAGCCTATCGGGAAGCTCAAACCATTCAGGGGGTGGCGGACGCGAAAGCCACGGAAATTTACGCAGCGGCGTATAACCAGTCGGAAATATCCCGTGATCTGTATGACTTTGTCAAAACCCTGGAGACCTATAACCGGGTGATCGACTCTTCCACCACGCTGGCATTAACCACTGAAAGCGAGCTACACCAACTGTTGAATGGTATAGGCCAAAACCCCTGAGGAGGGCTTGATGAACAAGCTGGCGTCCACGATTCGTTGCCCCGTGTGTGATATGAAAAAAATCAATCGCTCGCTACTATGGAATTACCAGGGTATCAACCACTATTTCTGTTCGCGTCAGTGCCTGGAGCGATTTAAATCCCGCCCGCATCTGTTTGTGGGCGATCCTCAACACGGATTGTCGCCCAAGCAGAAAAATCAAGTGATTCTAAAAAAACGCCGCATGCGACTCCGCGAAATAATCAGCGATGACCTCAAGGCTGATTTGAAAACATCACTGCAGTCGCTGATGGGTATTGATGCAGTGGACTTCACGGATCAGGAGCTGTATGTGACTTACGATCTGCTGCAGGCTTCCCTGGAAGATATCGAAAAAACCATCGAACAGGCGGCAACCCGGCTGTCAAAAGGTATGGCGGAACAGGTAAAACGCGGGCTGATTCATTACAGCGAGGAGTGTGAGCTCGACAATCTCGCACACCTGACCAAAAACAGTGACTGTCATTGAGCAAGAAAGCATGGGAAAAGGCATCAACTACACTTAGTCTACCTTTTTGCGGCGCGGTGTGGGGGGGCGTTGCTGTTTCAGAGCTTCTGGGCATAACCGTCATCTACAGGGAACTGAGCCACAGCGAGTTCAAACGCTGCCTGAAGCAGGGTTGGTTAAAAGATCTGATGGTTGGTGGGTAAACCACTCGCGACAGCTTAAAGGAACCTTTTGAAAGCAAAAACAATTTTGTCACCCCGAGGGTCTATATCGATCTGGCGGAAGAGCTTGCTCCCTATGACGTGGATTATAAAGGCGTCATCTCCTATGGGCCTCTCGCCACGTTGATCGGCTGGGTCGCACAGGCGGTATTAACGTCATGCGAGTGGAGCTAAGGCGAAAGAAGGCGGCTTGAAGATCAGGGATCTATGTTAACGAGCGTTCACTTATAAGTGACACCGTGTCGGTCAAATATTTCATAGACTTCTCTTGCTTCCTCCGCCGGCAACATCACCCGGATCGTCTGCTCATCCTTATCAATATAGATCAGATCCTGTGGAATTTCGCTGCCAATAAGGTCGTCTCGCGTATTGTGTGCCTGATCCATGTTCTCGAACTTACCATTAATAGCTTTACCCATCTTGTTTCTCCTTGTTGTTTAGCTTCTGCATAAAGCATAGATAACACATCAATTTCTGTAAATTTATGACATTGCCACGGACCGAGCGCCGTCCTTGAAACCATTCGCGGAGGGCTTAAAGACCCGTAAGTCGCGGATGATCGCCGGCCAGCCACACGCCTGCGTAACAGAGCTGACCGCGATTCGTGTTGTGTGCGGAAAACTTCCTGAGGCCTCCTCGACCGCACCGTTAGCCAGTGGCCCTTGCCATTCGGATTATCTTCCCCTCGGTCGGGGTGACTCCGCTTTCTTTCAGGCGGATGTCTGATTAACGCAACAGTGAGAAAGTCAGAACTTGACCTGTCCCCACAACCAGGCCTTGTCCGTATCCACACCGCGACCATCCTCGGCATAGCTGGCGAACTTGGCACCCACCGTGTAATGTTTGTTGACTGGGTAGGCAGCCAGCAGCCCCAGCTCAGAGCCATAGCTCAAGCTATTGATGTCACTGCTGTAGTCATGAAATATGGCCAGCAACTTGACTCCCTTTACTGCGGCACCCGCCGATACGTAAAGATCCTGCAGGCCATCGTCCGGGGTGACCAAGAACTGGTCGGCCCAACCGTTCATTGCGTGAAGCGTAGCCAGAGGAGTCTGAAATGATCGGCCGTCGTCCGACTCCAGGGTTTCCATGCCCACCTTGACCGTAACGCCATACGCGGCGAGGCCCGCTTCCGCCAGCCAATAGGCGGCCTCAAAGCTTTGCGGGTTGTCTGCATAGTCCTTCTGGATTGCGTACTCCAGAGTGTACAGGACTTTGGCGTCTTCCGTTACATCGGTGCCACCAGTGAATCGCAAGCCAAAATTCTGGGTTGAGTTGACGTCTGCGGTGGTAAAGTCGAACAGATATCCGTAGGCGGTAAGGGTTCCGGCGGCCAACCCCTGATACTGAACATTAAGAATCGGCGACTGCATGGGGAAATTGCCATTCGGGCTGGCGTCCGAGAATATCCGGTTAGCATTGTAAAGATAGCCCGCTGTAATCGTCGTGTCTGGAAGCGACTCGTTGGCGCCGATAAAGGCATCGAAGGTCTGCTCATTCTGGCGCCAGCCAACTGTGCCTATAAACCGGTGATTGTCCAGAGCAAAGCGCTGACGACCATAGGTCAGTGTGGTATCCGGAAGGCCTTTGTAACGTACGTAAATTTGGTTGACTTCGGTTTCCGTCGGATCAGCGACCACTGAGTGATCGGTTGTATCATTAATGGTGCTATTGTAGTTCTCATTCCCCACAGCGGTCACATCTTCCGCCTCGGCAAACACCTCAAACCCCTGGAAATCACCAGTCCGGTACCCCAGTCGGGTTCGAACGGTGGAAGCATGGGCTTGATCGAGAGGGTTGTCCTGATCCACAAATTCGTAACGGTAGCGAACTTCAAGCGAAACCGCTCCCCCGGTCAAGGCGTCGGTAAGGGTCTGGGACAGGACAGGCGTCGCGGAAGAGGCCAGAAGTGAACCAATGGCCAAGGCCAGCAACGACTTCTGGTTTCTTTGGCCTTTCCTGGCAGGGAGCGGCGTTAGCATCGTTTTCATCCTAGTGGTACCTTCTGTGGCCGTATAAGGGGTGAGTGGAGTCAATGTTTCATTCATGAGTCGATAATTCAGTTTAGGGCGCCTATGTCCGCGGCAACCTTGATATCGGTCAGATTGAGCCTGACTCGCAAGGGGTACCTCCAAAAGCTCACAGACAAAACGAGCAGGACAAGGTGCCATCACCTCATCCGTCTCACAGAGCCGTCCCTACGGGCCTCGTTTGCGGCTCATTCCATTGAGATACCTCTGGGCTTGAAGGACTGTGCGGCGCTTATTTCCTCAAATCCTAGAAAAAGCCACCAATGATCATTTGCAGATTTAACAGCTGCCCCATAGTCAGCCTGCCAAAGGCAATGAACCCCAAATGCGGATCGGAGAGGCGGAAAACTCGACAGAAAAACGAGAACTCCAGTAGACCAGCAGGAACAACCCAGACTCGGCTCCAGTTCGGCGAGGCTGCTTAGTAAACCAGCATAATGCGACAAACAATTTGACGCCTCTCAGAATCAACTTGATTTGACGCTGAAGGATGCCGTAGCTCTGACCCTATACACAGCCTAGAGTAAATCTCGTGACCCTCCCCGGTGTTAGTGGCCAATTAAAATGACCCACTACTGGCCATTAATTTTGACCCACCCCC
>NZ_JAVVLT010000046.1:0-63608 GCF_036224885.1 Marinobacter sp. OP 3.4 | reverse complement strand
AGATAACGCAACACTCAGAAACTAAAAAGCCCCGACACCAACCAGCATCAGGGCTCCGCACTCCGTTAAAGCCAGCCTCTCAGTTCCGCAACCCCCCAAACCGCTTGTAGAAGCCGTCATTGGGTCCCGGCAGTGGCCCTGAGGCATTCTCCAGGGTCTCGTCCAACCAGGCTTCCGCCCGTTCGTAGAGCTGCCGATAGAGGTTGCGACACAGTTGCCTGGCGCTGCGGCCTTCCCAGTCGCCGGGCAGCAGGGCGTCGGGCAGTAGTGGATCCCTCAGCAGGATCTTGCGGTACTCGTGGATCAGGAGCGTGCGGGCGATGAGGCATTCCTCGGGCGACAGGTTGTCTTCGTCCTTGAGTTCCTGCCAAAGGGGGCGGAACTGGTTCAGGAACCGTCGATAGCGCCCGCCCAGTTCATCCAGGTTCCAGCTTTCCCGGACTTCCCGGCGCATGGCCCTGGAGCTCAGTGGTTCCACTGGGTGGGTCTGCATCACGATGGTGTCATCGAACGCCTCCCATTCCTGGAGCAGGGGCAGCAACTCTTCCCGCCGAATCCTCGGGTGAATCATCACCCCCTGTCCTATACTTCCAAAGCTCAACCATTTCAGCTCTTCACGAACCCGTCGCCGAGTGTCGCTGTCGAGCTGGGTCAGTAGCACCAGGGTCCAACTGCCGGTCCATTCCAGGCTGGACATGTCGTAGACGTTCTTGAAGGCCTGCTCAAATCGGCGTAGCCCGGGTCCGGTCAGACTGTAATAGCTGCAACGACCGATCTTTTCGGCCTGCAGCCAGTGCTCCTTGACCAGCCGATAGACAGAGGTGCGGACCAGCCGCTCATTGATGCCCACAGGCTCAAGTAGCCGGGCCAGGCTACCAAGCCATACGGTGCCGCCACGGGGTACGATGGCATCCCCGTACAGGGTGATGATAAGGGAGCCGGCCCGGATGGGGCGTTTTTTCTGGAACTGGTCAACCAACTGATCGAGCTGTTTTGTCGCGGACATAGGCTGGCACTGTGCTCAAGGGAAACTATGGCAAATTGGGTGCTTATTATCCTTATCTACCGGCCGCAGGTAAAACAGCGTCTTACCGATGCCCCTGATTACGTCAGGTATGAAACCGGTTGACACGAAGAATACGATACAATAACGTTAATTGTAAGTCTTGATATGTGTCAGGTATAGCAGGGACCGGGTTGATCAGCATGCTTATTGGTATCTGGCAACTGACAAACAGGGCAATCTGTTTAAGGGCACCGCTGGGACTTTCTGGTGAGGAAAGTGAATCATAATTACAACCACAAAATCCTCATTCGGTAACAAAAACAAACCGGAGCAAATGTTGCTCTAAAACCTGGGAGAAAAACAATGGCCAAGAAAAGCCTCTTGCGTCGTGCTGGTGTGTTGGCGGCTTCGCTGGCAACCAGTCTGCTTGTGTCCGCACAGGCCGCTGAACCCATCAAGATTGGTACTTTCCTGTCGGTAACCGGTCCAGCGTCGTTCCTCGGCGATCCCGAACTCAAGACCCTTGAGATGTATGTTGAGAAGATCAACGAAGACGGCGGTGTGCTCGGTCGTCCCCTGGAGCTCGTTCACTATGACGATGTGGGGGATGCGTCCAGTGCCCGTAACTTCGCGGGGCGCCTGATTCGCTCAGACCGTGTGGACATTATTGTCGGGGGGAGCACCACCGGCGCCACCATGGCGGCCGCGCCGCTGGTGGAACAGGCCCGGATTCCCTTCATTTCACTGGCGGGTGCCGTGACTATCGTGGACCCGGTCAAAAAGTGGGTGTTCAAGACTCCCCAGTCGGACCGCATGGCCGCCCAACGTATCCTGTGGGATATGAAGCGCCGCGGCTTTGACAAGATCGGGTTGATCTCCGGTACCGGCGGCTTCGGCGCCTCCGGACGCACCCAGACCCTGGCGGTGGCTGATGAGTATGGCATTGAGGTGGTTGCCGACGAGACCTATGGTCCGTCCGATTCGGACATGACCGCCCAGCTCACCAACATCCGTAACACCGAGGGTGTGGATGCCGTGCTTAACTTCGGCTTTGGCCAGGGCCCGGCCATCGTGACGAAGAACTACGCGGCTCTGGATATCCAACTGCCGTTCTACCAGTCCCATGGTGTTGCTTCCGACGCTTTCCTGGACCTGGCGGGTTCAGCCGCCGAGGGTCTGAGATTGCCGGCGTCACCCCTGCTGGTGCCGGACTCCCTGCCGGATGATGATCCCCAGAAACCGGTCGTTCAGGCCTACAAGGAAGCCTATGAGGCTCGTTGGGATTCCAAGGTATCCACCTTCGGTGGTTATGCCTACGATGGTCTGATGCTGGCCGTACAGGCCATTGAGACCGCGGGCTCCACCGACAAGGCGGCGGTTCGCGATGCCCTGGAGGACATCCTGGGGTACGTGGGCGTCACCGGTATCTACAACCTGGGACCGGACGATCACAACGGCCTGACCCCGGAGTCCTTCCGCATTCTGGAAGTCAAGGACGGCGACTGGATGCTGGTCGAGTAACATCCTGACCAAACCTCAACCCCCGGTTCCGCCAATGGGAGCCGGGGGTGCCCGACGGTATAAATCCTATGCTCTCAGAATTCCTTCAATACCTGTTCACCGGTATCACCATCGGTGCCACCTACGCGTTGGTGGCCCTTGGTTTTACCATCATCTACAACGCCAGCCATGTCATTAACTTCGCCCAGGGCGAGTTCCTGATGATTGGCGGTATGGGAACCGTGGCTTTCATGGGCCTGGGTATTCCCATGTTCTTTGCGATCGTACTGGCGGTACTGCTGGCCTGCGCGGTGGGAGTTGCCCTGCAGCGACTGGCGATCGCTCCGGCCAGGAATGCCGATGTGGTGACTCTCATCATTATTACCATCGGCGCATCCATATTCATCCGTGGTATCGCGCAGGTGATCTGGGGCAAGGATTACCATGTGGTGCCGCCCTTCAGTGGCAATGAGCCTATCCGTCTGGGGGGCGCCGTGCTTAACTCCCAGAGCCTCTGGGTGCTGGGAATCGGCGCGGTCCTGGTGGTGGCCCTGATTCTGTTCTTCACCCGGACCCTGGTGGGACGGGCCATTCTCGGGACCTCCATGAACAAGCTGGCCGCGCAGTTGGTGGGCGTGAAAACCCAGGTGGTGCTGATGCTGGCGTTCGGTCTGTCCGCCCTGCTGGGCTCCGTTGCCGGGGTGACCGTGGCTCCGATTACCTTCACCTCCTATGACATTGGCATCCTGCTGGCGCTCAAAGGTTTCGTGGCCGCAGCCATGGGTGGTCTCGGCAGCGGTCTGGGTGCCGTGGTGGGCGGCCTGCTGCTGGGCATTGTGGAAGCCATGACCGCTGGTTACATCTCTTCCGAATACAAGGATGCCGTCGCCTTCTCAATGATTCTTCTGGTGCTGTTCTTCATGCCTCGTGGTCTGTTCGGTGCCCGTACCGTGGAGCGTGTGTAATGCTGGATCGTTTCCTGAACTGGCGAATGAATTACGTGGTGGTTATCGCCATCGTGGTGTTCGTTCTCCCGCTGATGATGGAGAACCCCTTCTACTATGACATGGCAACCCAGATTGCCCTGATCGCCGCCACCGTGGTGGGCCTGAACCTGCTGGTGGGCTACGCCGGGCAGATCAGCCTCGGGCATGCCGGGTTCTACGGCCTGGGCGCCTACTTCAGCGCCATTGCCACCGGCACCTATGGCTGGCCATCGCTACTGGCGCTGGTGGTGGGGGCCGCCCTGGTCGGGTTGATCGCTTATATCGTCGGGCGTCCCATCCTGCGGCTGAAGGGGCATTACCTGTCCATGGCGACCCTGGCAGTGGGCTTTATCATCGCCATTATCCTCAACAACGAGGGCGGTATGACTGGCGGCCCCGATGGCATGCCGGTACCTTCACTGACAGTCTTTGGCTGGGAACTGAGCATCTTCGGAATGTATTCCGTGCTCGGCATGGAAATGCCCGGCCATGTGGCCTGGTACCTGGTGGCAGGGGTGGTGCTTCTGGTGGCGGTTATCCTGGCCCAGAACATTATTGATTCTCCCATCGGCCGGGCCCTGCGTTCCATTCACGGTTCCGAGATAGCGGCCCGCACCGTCGGGGTGGACACCGCCCGCTACAAGAGCATGGTGTTCGTCATTTCGGCAATCTTTGCCAGCGTGATGGGGAGTCTGTTCGCCCATTTCAGTGGTTTTATCACGCCGGCCATTGCCAGCTTTGATCATTCCATTGTGCTGATCACCATGGTAGTTCTTGGCGGCATGGCAAGCCCCATGGGTGTCATTATCGGTGCCATCGCGCTCAAGCTCCTGCCTCAGTTACTGTCCGGTTTTCATGAATACGAGACCGCCGTGTTCGGGTTTATTCTCATGGCCACGATGATATTTATGCCTAAGGGCTTCTACCCGACCGTGTCCGGATTCGTCCGGAGCAAACTGGCCAGGCAATCTGGAGGTGGGGCATGAGTGCCATGATTGATGTGAGGGGCCTCGACAAGGAGTTCGGCGGAGTCCATGCCATCGAGGGCCTGGAATTCTCCGTGGAACAGGGCCAGGTCTATTCGGTGATTGGTCCCAACGGGGCGGGCAAGACAACACTGTTCAACCTGATCACCGGGTTCTATATCCCCACCCGGGGTGAGATCACGCTCAATGGTGAGAGTGTTGTGGGCATGGACCCCAACCGGCTTGCCGAGCGGGGCATGTGCCGCACCTTCCAGCAGATGCAGATCTGCATGAACATGACGGCACTGGAAAATGTCATGCTCGGCCGCCACCTGCAGATCCGCAGTGGCCTGCTGACGTCCATGTTCCGTTTGCCCAGGCTTTACCGGGAAGAACGTGCCTGCCGGGAGCGTTGCCGGGAACTGATGGAGTTTGTCGGTTGTGGCCAGTACCTGAATACGGCCGCCTCGGCCATGTCCTATGGCGCCCTGAAGCGCCTGGAAATTGCCCGGGCCCTGGCCGCGGATCCGAGGATCCTGTTGCTGGACGAGCCCGCCGCAGGCCTGAACGCCACTGAGACCGCCGAGCTGGAGGAGCTGATCCGCAAGGTGGCACAGCAGGGCGTGACGGTGATGCTGGTTGAGCATGACATGAAACTGGTCATGGGCATTTCCGATCGGCTGCTGGTGATCAATTACGGTCGCAAGCTGGCCGAGGGGAACCCCGAGGAAATCCGCAATAATCCGGACGTGATCGCTGCCTACCTGGGCGGCTGAGCGCAAGGGCAAGTCTTATGAGTGAACAGAGTCAGGGCAATGTGCCTGCCCGGTCGCGCAGCGAACAGGCGGTGGGCATTATCATCCGAGAGCACCAGGGATTGTGGCGGGTGCTCGATCTGCTGGACCAGCTCCAGCAGGATATGAATGTGAACGATCAGCGGCCGGACGAGGTGCTGTTCAGTACCATCTTCGACTACATCCAGCACTTTTCCAATCGGGTGCACAGTCAGCCTACGGAGATCGTGCTGTATCGGAAGGTGCGGGAAAAGTCCCCGGAAACCGGGCCGCTGCTGGACAAGCTGGAACGGGGCTATGTTATCGGGCATCAGAAGCTGAACGAACTGCGGGAGCTGCTGGCCACCTGCATCGATAACTGGCCCGAGGGCCGGGAGGCGTTCAGCCATGCCCTGAGCCGATTCACCCAGGCCCTTCGCAAGCACATCAAGAAGGAAGAGGGCGTGGTAATTCCCCGTGCCAAAGAGGTGCTGGGTGAACACGACTGGCAGCAAATCGCCGATGCCCGTGACCAGCAGAACGATCCTTTGTTCGGTGACCGGGTGCGGGAAGAATTCCGGGAGCTTCGACACCAGATCGTCAGCTATACACCGGAACAGTTTGGCGGGTTGGGGCTGAGGCACGCGACCACCACCCCGGATACCGGTCAGGAGATGCTATCGATATCCGGCCTGGTGTCGTCCTATGGCCAGATTGAGGTGTTGCACGAGATCGATCTGACCATCCGTTCCGGCGAGATCGTGTCCCTGGTGGGGGCTAATGGTGCCGGCAAATCGACGCTGCTGATGGCGATTTCCGGTTTGCAGCCGCTGGACCGGGGCGAGATGACCTTCGAGGGCCGGAACCTCCGCAAGATGTCTCCGGACAAGCGGGTGTCCAGCGGGATTGTGCAGGTGCCGGAAGGTCGGCAGGTGTTCAAGGACCTGAGTGTGCACGATAACCTGCGCCTGGGGGCCTATACCCGCAAGCAGGGGCCCGAGGTACAGTCGGATCTGCAGAAGGTGTATGGCCGGTTCCCGATCCTGGAGCAGAAACGCCACAACCTGGCCGGCGAACTTTCCGGCGGGCAGCAGCAGATGCTGGCCATCGGGCGGGCACTGATGGCCCGGCCCCGGCTGTTGCTGTTGGATGAGCCTTCCATGGGGCTGGCGCCTCTGATTGTGGAGGAGATTTTCGGGATTATCCGGGAGCTCAAGGAGGAGGGGATTACGGTCTTCCTGGTTGAGCAGAATGCATCCCAGGCTCTGGCGTTGGCTGATCGTGGGTATGTGCTGGAGACGGGCCGTGTGGTGCTTGAGGGTACCGGGCGGGAGTTGCTCAGCAATGAGAAGGTTCGGGAGGCTTATCTCGGGATGTGATTTTCGTGGGGGCTTTGGACATGGGAGTGCGGCCAGCGCTCGGGAGGGGCTTTCCGGGACACGCCGTGAATCCGTCCCTGGAGGCTCCTCAAAAAGGTCCCTCTTTTTGAGGGTCCCGGAAAGCCCCTCCCGACCACTGTCCCCTGACCACCGGAGTTATCCTCATAAAAAAGCCGGGCTGGGTTCTCCAGTCCGGCTTTTTGTTTGCTCAGGATTTCCGAGTCACTCGGGTTAATCCCCTCTCCCCTCGTGGGGTGGAGGTGGATCGAGCGAAGCACCGCTTCGCCCACCGGAACGCCCCTTGTCTCAGGCAAGGGGCAGGGGCGCGGAGCGGGGTTAGGGAGAGGGGGAGGCGGTTAACTCCCCATCACTGCTTCTTAGCCACCAACGTCAGAATGTCATAGCTGGCCACCAGCTCATCATTCTGGTTGGTCACTTCCACATCCCACATGACCACGCCCTGGGGATGGCCCTCGGGGGACGTACGGCCCTGGTCGATCTTGCGCTTGCAGGTCAGGCGGGCACGGATGGTGTCGCCGGGGGCCACCGGGGTGATGAACCGCAGGGTGTCCAGGCCGTAATTGGCCAGTACCGGACCCTCGCCCGGATAGACGAACAGGCCCGCTGCGGCGGACAGCACGAAGTAGCCGTGGGCAATGCGCTGGCCGAACTGGGTCTTCTTCGCGGCGATCTCGTCGAAGTGCATGTAGAAGTGATCGCCGGAGAGGCAGCCGAAGTTGGTGATATCGGCCTCGGTCACGGTGCGGCGATGGGTGAGTAGGGATTCGCCCACCTGCAGGTCGTCGAAGGTGCGACGGAACGGATGGATGTCGTTCTCGATCACTTTCGCGCCGCGGACGTACTCGCGGGTGACCGCGGCCACCATGGTGGGGGAGCCCTGGATGGCGGTGCGTTGCAGGTAGTGGTGAACCGCGCGGATGCCGCCCAGTTCCTCACCGCCACCGGCGCGACCCGGGCCACCGTGCTTGAGCATCGGCAGGGGGGAGCCGTGGCCGGTGGATTCCTTCGCCGCTTCCGCGTCGAGGATCTGCAGACGGCCGTGCTGGGCCGCCAGTACCGGAATCATTTCGGCGGCAACGGCCGGGTCCTTGGTGGTCAGGGTGGTGACCAGGCTGCCCTTGCCCTTGGCGGCAATGGTCAGTGCCTGCTCAATGCCATTGTAGGGCATCAGGGTGGCCACCGGGCCGAATGCCTCGATGTCGTGGGCGCCGCCGTCTTCCAGCGGGTTGCGGCTGAGTAGCAGGTGGGGGGCGATAAACGCGCCCTTGTCGGTGCCGGCGCCCACCGGCTTGAAGCCATTGTCCCTGCCGAACAGGCAGTCACTGGTTTCCAGCAGGCGGTCGATGGATTCGGTGACATCGCGGAGCTGGTCCTGGGATGCCAGGGCGCCCATACGTACGCCTTCCTCGTTGGGGTCGCCAGCCTTGAGTTTGGCCAGGCGTTCCTTGATTCGTTCGGCGAGGGCGTCCACCTGATTCTCCGGTACCAGTACCCGGCGGATGGCGGTGCATTTCTGGCCGGCCTTGGCGGTCATTTCCTTCACCACTTCCTTGGCGAAGATGTTGAACTCCTCGTCGTCCGGGGTCACGTCCGGGGCCATGATGGCGCTGTTGAGGGAGTCCGCTTCTGCGTTGAAGGGGATGCTCTTCGCCATGATATTGGGGTGGTTCTTCAGCTTCCGGGCAGTGCTGGCCGAGCCGGTGAAGGTGACGAAGTCCTGTTCCTCCAGCCGGTCCAGCAGGTCGCCGGTGCCGCCGATGACCAGTTGCAGGGCACCCTCCGGAAGCAGGCCGGAGTCGTTGATCACCCGTACTGCCGCTTCGGTCAGGTAGCTGGTGGCGGTGGCCGGTTTGACGATGCAGGGCATGCCTGCCAGGAAGGCCGGGGCGAATTTCTCCAGCATGCCCCAGATGGGGAAGTTGAAGGCGTTGATATGGACGGATACACCACGGCGGGGCACCAGGATATGGGTGCCGTTGAAGTGGTTGTCCTTGCCCAGTTGCGTGACCGGGCCCTCGTGGGCGACGTTGCCGGAGGGCAGTTCCTTGCGACCGGTGGAGGCGTAGGTGAACAGGGTGCCGAAGCCGCCGTCGATGTCGATCCAGGAATCGGCCTTGGTGCAGCCGGTGTGACGGGAGATGGCATAAAGCTCATCCTTACGACCCTGGATATGGATCGCGAGCTCCTTGAGGATGGCGGCACGCTGCTGGAAATCCAGCGCAAGCAGGTTTTTCACGCCGGTGTTGCGGGCGTAGGCAACGGCCTCACCGAAGTTGATGGTTTCCTCGTGGGTATGGGCCACGGTTTCGCCGTTGATGGCGCTGGGCAGTGCTTTCGCTGCGGTCTCGCCGAACCACTGGCCGGCGATGTAACTCTGAAGGACTGACATTGAGCGTTCTCCCGGTAAACGTTGTTGTTAAGATGCGCAAAGCCGGTCTCACGGGACCGGCTTTGCTGTAGGGGACTGGTTGCGTTTACATCTCGTCGAAGTCGAGCACGACTTTCTCGCTGACGGGGTAGCACTGGCAGGACAGCACGTAGCCCGCCTCGACCTCGTAATCCTCAAGGGCGTAGTTGGCGTCCATTTCCACATCGCCTTCCACCACCTTGGCCTTGCAGGTGGAGCAGACGCCGGCCTTGCACGAGAAGGGCAGGTCGGCGCCCATGTCGTTGCCGGCGTCCAGGATGCTCTTGGTGTTGCGGGTCAGGTCGAAGGTGAGGGCGCGTCCGTCGGCCCTGACGGTGACTTCGCTTACCGCCTCCGGGTCCACCCGGGTTTCGGTCCGGTCCTGGCGTGGGGCAGGGGCGCCCCCGGCCGGCGTGAACAGTTCGTAGTGGATCCTGCTCTTGTCCATGCCATGGCCGAGCAGCGACTCGCGGACCGTTTCGGTCATCACCTGGGGACCGCAGATGAAGGCGGCGGTCAGGGTGTCGACACTCACCCAGTGATCGAACAGGGCGTCGCACTTACTGCCGTCGATGCGGCCGTTGTACAGGTCAATGTCCTGCTCCTCACGGCTGAACAGGAACACCAGGTTGAAGCGGCCCATGAACCGGTTCTTCAGGTCTTCCAGCTGCTCGCGGAACATGGTGTCGGCAGTGGACCGGTTGCCATAGAACAGGGTGACCCGGCTCTTCGGCTCGGTTTCCAGGGTGGTCTTGACGATGGACATGATCGGCGTGATGCCGCTACCCGCTGCCACCGCCAGGTAGTCTCCTTCCCGCTCGGGGTCCAGTTCCACGTAGAAGTGTCCCTGGGGCGGCATGACCTCCAGGGTCTGGCCGGGCTTGAGGCGCTCGTTGGCCAGGGTGGAGAAGCGTCCGCCGGGCACCTTCTTGATGGCGATGCGCAGTTCCCGGTCATCCACCCCGGTGCAGATGGAGTAGGAGCGGCGCACTTCCTCGCCGTCCAGCTCGGTCCGCAGGATCAGGTGCTGGCCCTGGTGGTAGCTGAACTGGTCCTGCAGGTCGTCCGGCAGGTCAAAGCACAGCGAGACAGCGTCCCGGGTTTCCGGTCGGACTTCGCGAATGGTGAGGGGATAGAACTTGTTCATATTGGTTCCGCTCTAGATACATTTGAAGTAGTCAAAGGGCTCGCGGCAGTCCAGGCATCGGTAAAGGGCCTTGCAGGCGGTGGAGCCGAATTCGCTGAGCCGTTCGGTGTGGTCGCTGTCGCAATGGGGGCAACGGATGGTTTCGTCCAACCCCTTGAGGGTCAGCTTGCTGGCGCTGCCCACCGGCGGGGCGATGCCGAACGCCTGGAGTTTTTCGCGACCGGCATCGGTGATCCAGTCGGTGGTCCAGGCCGGGGTCAGCACCCGACGGACTCGACCGTTGCGGATGCCCGCCAGGCCCAGGGCCTCGGCGATGGCGTCCTCGATCATTTCCGTGGCCGGGCAGCCGGAGTAGGTGGGGGTGACGTCCACCACCCACTCGCCGTTTTCCTCGGCAATGCGCCGTACCATGCCCAGTTCCACAACGCTGACCGCCGGCACCTCCGGGTCTTTCACCTCATCAAGGAGGGTCCAGAGTTCCTCCGCCGTGACCGGCTTGGACCGGTCGCGGGCGGGCAGGCGGTCGCTGGCGATCACCGGCTGGTCGTCCAGCAGGGATCGTGGTTCGGGTCTACCAGGTCGTTGCATCCGGATACGCCCTTTGCAGGAACTGCATCTCGGCCAGGATGAAGCCCAGGTGCTCGGTGTGGTGTCCCACCTTGGCGCCCTTGTACATCCAGGCATCTTCCGGCGGCGGGGTCAGGGTGGCCTCGGTGAGCACTTCGTTCACCAGGCCCTGCCAGTCCGCGGCCAGCTGTTCGGGATCGGGGCCGATGCCCGCCTGGAACAGTTGCTGCTCCACGGCATCCGCCTCGATCATCTCGCCGGTGAAGCGCCACAGGTCGTCCACGGCGGTCTGCATGCGCTGGTGGCTTTCCTCGGTGCCATCACCGAAACGCTTGACCCACTCGGAGGATCGGCGCAGGTGGTACTGCACTTCCTTCGCGGCCTTGGCGGCGATGCCGGCGATACGCTCATCCGGCGCATTGACCAGCGCGGCAATGGTGAAGTAGTGCCAGGCGTCGAAGAAGAACTGGCGACCCATGGTGACGGCGTAGTCACCGTTGGGCTGCTCCACCAGCAGCGCGTTGCGATAGTGCTGGGCGTCGCGGCGGAAGGCCAGGTCGTCCGCACTGCGGCCGTCGTCCAGCAGCTCGGCGGCATACTCGTACCAGTTGCGGGCCTGGCCCACCAGGTCGAGGGCCACGTTCATCAGCGCCATTTCTTCCTCAAGGGCCGGCGCCTTGCCGCACAGTTCACACAGGCGCTGGCCCAGGATCATGTCGGAATCCGCCAGGCGCAGCAGGTATTCCTGCAACGCCTCTTTCTGTGTCATAGCCTTGCTCATGGAACTCTCCCGTTACATGTGGCCGACTTCGTCGGGCAGCTTGTAGAAGGAGGCGTGGCGATACACCTTGTCGTCGGACGGATCGAACAGGATCTCCTTCTCGTCCGGGGACGACGCGGTAATGGCGGAGGAGGGCACCACCCAGATCGACACGCCTTCGCTGCGGCGGGTGTACAGGTCACGGGCGTTTTCCATGGCCATGGCGGCATCGGCGGCATGCACGCTGCCCACGTGTTTGTGGTTCAGGCCGTGCTTGCTGCGTACAAAGACTTCGTAAAGGGGCCAGTCAGCCATAACTCTTCTCCTCTCAGGCAGCGTTCTGCTGTTTCTTTTGCTGTTTCTCGGCGTAGGCCCTGGCGGCCTCCCGTACCCAGGCGCCACCGTCGATGGCATTCTTGCGGGTTTCGACGCGCTCCTTGTTGCAGGGACCGTTGCCCTTGAGCACGTCGTAGAACTCCTGCCAGTCGATCTCACCGAAATCGTAGTGGCCGCGCTCTTCGTTCCATTTCAGCTCCGGGTCCGGGGCGGTGCAGCCCAGGAACTCCAGTTGGGGAACGGTCTGGTCGATGAACATCTGGCGCAGTTCGTCGTTGCTCTTGCGCTTGATCTTCCAGGCCATGGACTGCTGGGAGTTGGGTGACTGGTCGTCGGACGGGCCGAACATCATCAGCGACGGCCACCAGAACCGGTTGATGGAGTCCTGCACCATCCGCTTCTGCTCCTCGGTGCCTTCCCGCATCAGGTCCAGCAGGATCTGGTAGCCCTGGCGCTGGTGGAAGCTCTCTTCCTTACAGATGCGGATCATGGCCCGGGAGTATGGGCCGTAGGAGGTGCGCTGCAGGATGACCTGATTGACGATGGCCGCGCCATCCACCAGCCAGCCCACGGTGCCCATGTCCGCCCAGCTCAGGGTGGGGTAGTTGAAGATGGAGGAGTACTTCACCTTGCCTTCGTGAAGCTTGTCGATCTCCTCGTCGCGGTCCGCACCCAGGGTTTCCATGGCGCTGTACAGGTACAGGCCGTGACCGGCCTCGTCCTGGATCTTGGCCATCAGCTGGAGCTTGCGCTTGAGGTTCGGCGCCCGGGTGACCCAGTTACCTTCCGGCAGCATGCCCACCACTTCCGAGTGCGCGTGCTGGGATATCTGGCGGACCAGGGTTTTGCGATAGCCCTCGGGCATCCAGTTCTTGGGCTCGATCTTGGTTTCCGCGTCGATCTTGAGCTGGAACTCGCGCTCTTCCGGAGACATTTCCTCCAGGGACTTGAGGCGTTTGGCGCCGGTTTCTACGAGTTGTGCGTACATGATGTACCTCCGGTAAATAGGTTCTTGTTCCCGGGCGGGTGGCTCCCTGTCGGGTTCACCGCGTTCCTGTGCCCGCAAGACCTGCTGGACGATGACTCAATTATTTATGATACCTTATCAAATATCAAGTGGTTTGATTCTGTATCATGTCGTTTGTCGGATCATCTCTGAATAAGCAGCTATTCTTTAGTCCTTGTATTCCTAATACGGTCATTTGGCGGTGTCTTGACGGTTGCAGTGACACGATACGCCAAAAGGGCTGATTGCCCTTTCCTATGTTTATCGGTTTGAATTCCGGGGCGAAAAAAAGCCCCGTAAAAACGGGGCAAGGGCTGTTGAGCTACCGATGGTCGCTCTTCTCCACGATGCAGCTTTACCGGTGCCTATTTGCGCCGGTCGAATACCCGCTTCGCCTTGCCTTCGGAGCGGGCCAGGCGGCCCGGCTCGGTAATGTCAATGCGGGTACTGATGCCAATGAAGGACTTGATGTTGTGGGCCAGGGTCTTGCTGATGGCCTCGCGCTGGTCGCTGTCGGCGCTGCTGTTGTCCGGTTTCAGTTCGCAGCGGATATCGATGCAGTCCAGGTTGCCGTCCTTGTAGACCTCAATCTCGTAGTGCGGGGACAGCTCGTCCACCCGCAGGATCTGTTCCTCAATCTGGCTGGGGAACACGTTGACGCCGCGGATGATCAGCATGTCGTCGCTGCGGCCGGTGATCCTGTCGATGCGACGCATGGGGCGGGCGGTGCCCGGTAGCAGTCGGGTCAGGTCGCGGGTGCGGTAACGGAGGATCGGCAGCCCCTCCTTGGTGAGGGTGGTGAAGACCAGCTCGCCGTACTCGCCGTCCGGCAGGACCTCGCCGGTTTCCGGGTTGATGATTTCCGGGTAGAAGTGGTCTTCCCAGATGGTCGGGCCGTCCTTGGTTTCAATGCACTCCATGCCCACGCCCGGGCCCATGACTTCGGACAGGCCGTAGATGTCCAGTGCGTCGATGCCCAGGCGTTCCTCGATTTCCTGGCGCATGGCGTTGGTCCAGGGCTCGGCGCCGAAGATGCCCAGGCGCAGGGGCAGGTCATGGGGGTTGATGCCCTGGCGTTCAATCTCGTCCGCCAGGTTGAGCATGTAGGACGGCGTCACCATGATGATGTCCGGCTGGAAGTCCTTCAGCAGCTGGACCTGTTTCTCGGTCTGTCCGCCGGACATGGGGATGACGGTACAGCCCAGCTTCTCGGCGCCGTAGTGGGCGCCCAGTCCACCGGTGAACAGGCCGTAGCCATAGGCCACGTGGACCCTGTCGCCGGCATGGCCGCCCCCGGCGCGGATGGACCGTGCCACCACGCTGGCCCAGGTATCGATGTCCTTCTGGGTGTAGCCCACCACCGTGGGTTTGCCGGTGGTGCCGCTGGAGGCGTGCACCCGGACAATCTGTTCCATCGGGGTGGCGAACATGCCAAAGGGGTAGTTGTCCCGCAGGTCGTTCTTCATGGTGAACGGAACCTTGGCCAGGTCCTCCAGGCTGTTGATGTCCATTGGCTTCAGGCCGATGTCGTCAAACGCCTTCCGGTAGAAGGGCACATTGGTATAGGCGTGATTGATGCTCCAGCGCAGGCGCTGTAACTGCACATGGCGCAGTTCATCGAGGCTGGCGGTTTCCAGGGGATCGAGGGGGCCGATTTTCTGCATGGGTATTGTCATGTTTGTTTTCCCGCTGTTGGACTTGTTAACAAATTCTGCTGGTCCGTCTGGCGTTTATTCCTGTGGATCGCCGGTATCGCGAACGCTGCCCTGGACCTGGTGGGACTTGCCCCGGAAGAGGGCGACGGTCCGACCGTCCTGGTTGGTGATCTCGATGTCGTAGACCCCGGTGCGCCGCCCCCGGGCCCGTTCGATCGCCCGGGCGGTCAACTGGTCGCCCTTGCGGGCGGAGGCCATGTACTCGATGCTGCAGCCGGCGGCCACGGTGGCCAGGTCATAGGTATTGCAGGCGAACGCAAAGGCGGAGTCGGCCAGGGTGAACATATAGCCGCCGTGGCACATGCCATGGCCCTGGATCATGCGGTCGTCCACGGTCATGGTGAGGGTGGCCGTGCCCGGTCCGATGGCGACGATCTCCATGCCCAGGTTCCGGCTGGCATGGTCCCGGCTGAACATGGCGTCGGCGCATTCCCTGGCCAGGGTCTGGGGATCGGGTTGAGTCATTGTTCTGTGTCCCGTTGGTGCTTGTGGGCCCGCTGGCGGGGCGGTTGATTCGTCCGGGTGGGCGGATCAGCGCCCCTTGAACGCGGGCTGGCGCTTTTCCATAAAGGCGGCGACGCCCTCACGGTAATCCTCGCTCTGGCCGGCCTGGCGCTGCAGGTCCCGCTCCAGGTCCAGTTGGTCATCCCAGGTATTGGTGGTGCTGGCGTTCAGTGCCTGCTTGATCAGGGCCAGGCCGGCGGTGGGCTGGCTGGCAAAATGGGTGGCCAGCTTGCCGGTCTCCTCGGTGAGGGCTTCGTCATCCACGCAGCGCCAGATCAACCCCCAGTCTTCCGCCTGTTCGGCCCGGATTTTCTCCCCAAGCAGCGCCATGCCCTTGGCTCGGGCCATGCCGGCCAGCCGGGGCAGGATCCAGGTGCCGCCGGAGTCCGGCACCAGCCCAAGCTTGCAGAAGGCCTGCACGAAGCTGGCGGAACGGGCGGCCAGTACAATGTCGCAACTCAGGGCGATATTGGCGCCAGCGCCGGCGGCAACGCCGTTGACGGCACAGATGACTGGAACCGGCAGGTCCTTCAGGGTGCGGATCAGCGGGTTGTACCAGGTTTCGATGGAATGGCCGAGGTCGGGGGCGTCGTCGCCTGGTGCCACGTTACGGTCACTCAGGTCCTGGCCGGCGCAGAATCCCCGGCCCGCGCCGGTGAGTACCAGTACCCGCACGGAATCGTCCGCCTTGACGGCATCGAGCGCCTTGCGCAGGGCTTCATGCATGTCGGCATTGAAGCTGTTGAGGCTCTGGGGGCGGTTGAGGGTGATGGTGGCCACCCCCTGCTCGATGGCAAGGAGAATGCTCTCTTCTGACATGATGTGCTCCGATTGTTCTTGTGGCTTTGTGCAAGCGCAGTATGTTTCTCAGTATAGGTCCTAATTGACACTAGTCAATAATATTGAATCGAAATTATGTATCGCTTTCGGTCTTATGGGGTGATTTTGATAATCGTCAGGAATAACAGGGATTCTTCTAAAAATTATTTTAAAACAGTGGGATGCGGTTCAGTGAGGGAGGGGCTGTTCAGGGTGTGTAATGAGTTCGTGATACAGGATTCTGATATCGTTTTTAGTTACTGGTTGCTGTTTCCGGGGGTGGTGTGAGGGGTAACGGTCGAGGGAGGGCGCTGCTATACTGATGGGCTGTTTCGCGACATTGGTCGGCGCCGGACTGTTTGCGCCATCGTTCCGGGTTTTACCCGGGGCGTAAGAGGAGCGAGGAATGAACGAAGCCCAGCGACAGTTTGCCATGGGAGTGGCCGGAGTCAGGCTCTGGTACGCCCGTGCGCCGTTGCCGGGGGCGGCCCCCAGCCCGGATTTCGACTTCGATGAGCCGGGCGGGGGCGCTATAGATGTGCCGGAGGCCGTGGCCGAGACGCCGGTTGCCCGTGCCCCCCGGCCCGCCTCGCAGGCATCCCGCCAGGGGCTGGCCCGCCTGCAGGGGTTGATGGCGGATACGGCCAGTCGCCCTTCCGTCAGGGGCGAGAGCGATAGCTCGCCTGTTGTTGAATCGGGTGAGGGCGCTGCGGTGGATTCCGGCGGACAGGCCGCCCGTCAGGAGTCCAGTGCCGGCCCGCAGGCGGATGTGCCTGTGGAAAATGTTTCATCGCCCCAGGCCGGTGATGCCCTCGCCGGACAGGCGGTCGCCTTCCACTGGCGATTCTGGTCGGGAGGTCAGTGGTTGCTGGTCAGTCGTTGCCCTGACAACGCCAGTCGTGCCCTGGAGGACCGGCTGGCAACCAACATCCTCAAGGCCCTTGGCAAGGACCTTACGGGCAGGGAGGAGGTTCGCTGGCCGGTGTTCGGTAACCCCGCGGTGCCCGGAAACGATGCGGCCGGAGCGGTGGATGTGCTGTCGGCAATGGCCGAAACCGTGGCGCGGCCAAGGCAGGTATGGCTGGGGCTGGTGCCGGAGGACTCCGCCCAGGCGGCACCGGAGGTATGGGATGGGCTATGCGCGCCACTTGGCCAGGCGGCGGTGTCCTTTCCCCTGAGTCTGGCGGCCCTGTCGTCTGATCCCGACGGTAAGCGTCGGCTCTGGCAGGCCCTGCAACAGGTCGGGCAGGTGTAATGTCCGCCCTGGCGCAGACCCTCGGCAGCATGGTCCGGATGAGTGAGGGGGTGAGGGCGCTGACCGAGTCGGATGTGGACGATATCCTGGAGATCGAGCGTCTCGGCTATGCCAGTCCGTGGGGCGAGGGTATTTTCCGGGACAGTTTCCGTTCCGGTTACGCCATCCTGGGTATCGAGCGGGAAGGCCGGCTGGAGGGCTATGGGGTGCTTGCCGTGCTCCATGACGAGGCTCACCTCCTGAACCTGTGCGTGCGCCCGGCCAGTCGTGGCCGTGGCCTGGCCCGCAAGCTGCTGCGGGTATTGCTCCGGGGCGCCAGTGAGCAGGGGCTGCAACGGGTGGTGCTCGAGGTGCGGGTCAGCAACCAGGCGGCCCGTGGGCTCTACCTTTCCGAGGGGTTCCAGGAGGTTGGCAGGCGCCCGGGCTACTATCCGGACGGCGCCTCCCGGGAGGATGCGCTGGTCATGGCCCTGGGGCTGGCCGGGCCCGCGAACCCGGTTGCCTGAAGCGTTTGTATCCTGGTGCCTGATCGGCGAAAATGCGCGCCTTTTGACCAGCTCCGGAAGCTCCGGTCTCCATTCCAGAATCACCCGTTAACGCAAGTGTGAGGCTATGTCCGACAGTAAGATTGCCAGCGAAGTATCCAACCGGCGCACCTTTGCCATTATCTCGCACCCGGACGCCGGTAAGACCACTATTACCGAGAAAGTGCTGCTGTTCGGCGAGGCCATCCAGAAGGCGGGCACGGTCAAGGGCAAGAAGTCCGGCCAGCACGCCAAGTCGGACTGGATGGAGATGGAAAAAGAGCGGGGCATTTCCGTGACCACCTCGGTCATGCAGTTCCCCTATGGCGGGCGCCTGGTCAATCTGCTGGATACGCCGGGGCACGAGGACTTCTCCGAGGATACCTACCGCACCCTCACCGCCGTGGACTCCTGCCTGATGGTGATTGATGCGGCCAAGGGCGTCGAGGACCGGACCATCAAGCTGATGGAGGTCACCCGGCTGCGGGATACGCCGATCCTCACCTTCATGAACAAGCTGGACCGGGACACCCGCGATCCGGTGGAACTGATGGACGAGGTGGAGGACGTGCTGAAGATCGCCTGCGCACCCATTACCTGGCCCATTGGCATGGGCAAGAGCTTCAAGGGTGTCTATCACCTGCTGCGGGACGAGGTGATCCTCTACCAGACGGGGCAGGGGCATACCATCCAGGAGAGGCGCGTTATCTCCGGTATCGACAATCCCGAACTGGACGATGCGCTGGGAGGCTACGCCGCCGACCTGCGGGATGAGATCGAGCTGGTCAAGGGGGCGTCCAACGAGTTTGATCACGAGATGTTCATGGCGGGCCAGCTGACACCGGTCTTCTTCGGTACCGCCCTGGGCAACTTCGGTGTCGACCACATGCTGGACGGGCTGGTGGAGTGGGCGCCGACGCCGCTGCCACGGGAGACCGATACCCGCACGGTGGAGCCCGCCGAGGACAGTTTCTCCGGCTTTGTGTTCAAGATCCAGGCGAACATGGATCCGCAGCACCGGGACCGGGTGGCCTTCCTGAGGATCGTCTCCGGCAAGTACACCCAGGGCATGAAGGCGAGGCATGTGCGCATCGGCAAGGAGGTGCGGTTCTCCGATGCCCTGACCTTCATGGCGGGCGACCGGGAGCACGCCGACCAGGCGTTCGCGGGCGATATCATCGGTCTGCACAACCATGGCACCATCCAGCTTGGGGATACCTTTACCGCTGGCGAGGCCATGAAGTTCACCGGCATTCCGAACTTCGCGCCGGAGCTGTTCCGCCGCATCCGCCTGAAGGACCCGTTGAAGACCAAGCAGTTGCAGAAGGGCCTTATCCAGCTGTCCGAGGAAGGCGCCGTCCAGGTCTTCCGGCCCATGCGCAACAACGACCTGATCGTCGGCGCCGTGGGGGTGTTGCAGTTTGATGTGGTGGTTGCCCGGCTCAGGAGCGAGTACAAGGTGGAAGCCATCTACGAACCCATCAACGTCGCCACGGCCCGCTGGATCACCTGTGACGACCCCCGCAAGCTGGATGAATTCGAGCGCAAGGCCAGCGACAACCTGGCGCTGGACGGGGCGGACCGGCTGGCCTACATTGCTCCCACCATGGTCAACCTGCAACTGGCCCAGGAGCGGCACCCGGACGTTCAGTTCCACAAGACCCGGGAGCACTGATAGCGGCAACCACGTCATCCGGAGGGTTGCATGAAACTGGTGGATGCCCACTGCCATTTCGATTTCCCGGTGTTCGACAGGCGCCGGCCCGGGGCCTGGGAACAGGCCCGCCGTGCCGGTGTCGAGCGACTGGTGATTCCCGGCGTCCGCCGCGCCGACTGGGACCGGGTTGTCCGTGTGGCGGCGGAGTGCGACCAGTGGTGGTACTGCCTGGGTATCCATCCATGGTTTGTGGATGAGCATGACCAGGATGCCTTGGATGACCTGGAGCGTCGTCTGCGTCGGTCTGAAACCGGTTGTGTCGCCGTGGGAGAGTGTGGTCTTGACCGCCTTCACGGGGATCTGGATGGTCAGATGCCCTGGTTCGAGGCCCAGGTGGACCTGGCGAAGTCTCTCGATATGTCCCTGGTTATCCATTCCGTCCGCACCCATGACGAAGTCGCTGCCGTGCTCAGGCGTCGGCGCCCGGATGTGCCGGTGTTGGTCCATGGCTTCTCGGGCAGTTATGAACAGGGCAGGGCGCTGGTGGACCTGGGCTGTTTCCTGGGTATTGGCGGGGTGATCACCCATGACCGGGCCCGCAAGACCCGTGATGCGGTATCGCGGCTGCCGGTGGACAGCCTGGTGCTGGAAACGGATGCTCCGGACATGTCCCCTGCTGGCGTCGGCAAGGGCCGGAACGAGCCCGCCAACCTTCGGCAAATACTGACGGCCCTGGCGGACCTGGTGGGCCGGCCGGAGGCGTCGCTGGCCGCGACGTTGACCGGTAACACCAGCCGTCTCTACCGATGGTCCGCCTGCTGAGGGTGGGGGTGTTAAAGACTTGGAATTGGTTGCGGGTTCGTATATACTCCGCACCCTGGCTTTTCATGGGGATAATGTCGGCTCAGCCCCGAACGACATTGTCCCGGTCCGGGGGCGCCCAAGTCGCCTCCGGCCAACAGGTATAAACCTTGTCTGGCGTCACTCCCACATCGCTGGCATAGAGGTTTTTAAACGTTTATTTTTGTAGCGTTCAAGGCGGATTCAATGAAGACTCTGAGTGCGAAACCAGAAACCGTAACGCGTGACTGGTACGTTGTAGACGCAGCCGGCAAGACGCTGGGTCGTCTGTCAACCGAGATCGCCCGTCGTCTGCGGGGCAAGCATAAGCCTGAGTACACCCCTCATGTCGATACTGGCGATTACATCGTGGTGATCAATGCCGGCCAGGTCCAGGTCAGCGGCAAGAAGGCTCAGGCCAAGATGTACTACAGCCATACCGGCTTCCCCGGTGGTATCAAGTCCATCAACTTCGAGAAGCTTGTTGACAAGGCGCCCGAGCAGATTATCCAGAAATCTGTGAAGGGTATGCTGCCGAAGGGTCCCCTCGGCCGTGCCATGTTCAAGAAGCTGAAAGTCTATGCCGGTGCTGAGCATCCCCATGCAGCCCAGCAGCCCAAAGAACTCGACATCTAACGGAAGGCGGATATGTCTGTAACACAAAATTACGGTACTGGTCGCCGCAAGAACTCCACGGCTCGCGTCTTTATCAAGCCGGGAAGCGGTAACATTTCGATCAATGGTCGTACCATTGAGCAGTTCTTCGGTCGTGAGACCCTGCGCATGATCGTCCGTCAGCCGCTGGTAGTGGCTGAGTCCACCGATCGCTTCGATATCCAGATCACGGTTGCCGGTGGTGGCACCAGTGGTCAGGCCGGTGCGATCCGTCACGGTCTGACCCGTGCGCTGATGGATTACGACGAGACCCTGCGTCCGGCCATGCGCAAGGCCGGCTACGTGACCCGTGACGCTCGTCAGGTTGAGCGGAAGAAAGTGGGTCTGCGCAAGGCGCGTAAGCGTCCGCAGTACTCCAAGCGTTAAATCCGGTCACGGATTTCGCGGAAAGAACCCGGCCCCGTGCCGGGTTTTTTTATGGTTGGTTGGGCGCAGATGCTAGCATGGTTGCAGGTCGGCTTTGTGGCCTGGCTACCGGTTATCCGCTTGTAAGGTGCGGGTAATTTCATTACCATTTGTGCGCTTATAATTTTGGGTTGTGAAGTCCTTTTTCAATGTGTGAGCGGCCTGAAGGGCGGTAATCGCATTGCCTGATGGGAGAAAACCATAATGAACAATGGCGACGTTAGCCAGGGCCGACGCCGGTTTCTGATCGGCGCAACTTCCGTGGTGGGGGGTATCGGCGTCGTCGGTGCGGCTGTTCCGTTCGTGGCATCCTGGAATCCCAGTGCCAAGGCGGAAGCAGCAGGTGCGCCGGTCAGCGTCAATGTCAGCAAGATTGAGCCGGGTCAGCAGATCACGGTGGAATGGCGTGGTAAGCCGGTCTGGATTATCCGCAGGACACCGGAAATGCTGGAAGGCATTGAGGGCTTGAACGATACCGTCAAGGATCCCCAGTCGGAAGCGCCCCAGCAGCCTACTTACATTGATAATATCTACCGCTCCCTTCAGCCGGAAGTGGCGGTTCTGGTCGGTCTCTGTACGCACCTTGGGTGCGTGCCCTCGTATCGTCCGGAAGTGGCCCCGGCCGACCTGGGGCCCAACTGGGTGGGTGGCCTGTTCTGCCCCTGTCACGGCTCCCGTTATGATCTTGCGGGTCGGGTATACGAAGCACAGCCTGCACCATTGAACCTTGAGGTGCCGCCGTATCGCTTCGATGATGACTCGACTATCACCATTGGTCTTGATCCGGAGGGAGCGTGATGCAGAAGCTTCTTGAATGGGTAGACGCCCGCCTGCCCGTTGTCGACGCCTGGAACAAGCACGTCGGCAAGTACTACGCGCCCAAGAACTTCAACATGTGGTACTTCTTCGGTTCCCTGGCGATGTTGGTTCTGGTCAACCAGCTGGTTACCGGGATCTGGCTGACCATGAGCTATAATCCCTCAGCGGAAGGCGCGTTCGCCTCCGTCGAATACATCATGCGTGATGTGCAGTGGGGCTGGCTGCTCCGCTATCTGCATTCCACCGGGGCCTCGGCCTTCTTCGTGGTGGTGTATCTCCACATGTTCCGCGGCCTGATGTACGGCTCCTACCAGAAACCCCGGGAGCTGATCTGGATCTTCGGCATGCTGATCTACCTGGTGCTGATGGCCGAAGCCTTTATGGGCTACCTGCTGCCCTGGGGGCAGATGTCCTACTGGGGGGCGCAGGTTATCGTTAACCTGTTCGGCGCTATTCCTGTCATCGGTGAAGACCTGTCCCTGTGGATCCGTGGTGACTACCTGATTTCCGGTATCACCCTGAACCGCTTCTTCGCCCTGCACGTGGTGGCCTTGCCCATCGTCCTGCTGGGTCTGGTGGTCCTGCACATACTGGCTCTCCATGAAGTGGGGTCCAACAACCCCGACGGTATCGATATCAAGAAGAACAAGGACGAAAATGGTGTGCCCAAAGACGGCATTCCGTTCCACCCTTACTACACAGTCCATGATCTGCTGGGTGTGGCGGTGTTCTTCTTTATCTTCTTTATCGTGGTGTTCTTCTTCCCGGAGATGGGGGGGCTGTTCCTCGAGAAGCCGAACTTCCAGCCGGCCAACCCGCTGCAGACGCCGGAGCATATTGCGCCGGTCTGGTACTTCACACCGTTCTACGCCATGCTGCGTGCCGTCACCGTGGACCTCTTCGGCCTGCCGGCCAAGTTCTGGGGTGTGGTGGTCATGGGTGGTGCCATCGCCATCCTGTTCGTACTGCCGTGGCTTGATCGCAGTCCTGTCCGCTCCATCCGCTACAAGGGGGTGCTGAGCAAGATCGCGCTGCTGCTGTTCGCCATCAGCTTCGTGATCCTGGGCTACCTGGGGCTGGTGCCGGCGACTGAAGGTCGGACCATAGTGGCCCAGATCCTGACGGTGGTGTACTTCCTCTACTTCATTCTCATGCCGTTCTATACACGCATGGAAAAAACCAAGCCAGTACCGGAGAGGGTGACAGGATGAAAAAACTGATTCTGGGTCTTTTCATGACAGTCCTGCCGGCCCTGACGCTGGCAGCCGGTGGCTCCGACCTTCACCTGGATACCATGGAGCCGGACCATACCAACAAGCCCTCGCTGCAACGCGGTGCGGCCCTGTTCACCAACTACTGCATGGGGTGTCATTCACTGGAATACGCCCGCTACAAGCGCATTGCTGAAGATCTGGAGATCCCCGACGAACTCTACGAGGAGAATCTGATCTTTACCGGCGCGAAAATTGGTGAACTGATCCAGATCGGTATGGACAAGGACGCTGCGGCCGACTGGTTTGGCAGTGCTCCGCCCGACCTGACGCTGGTGTCCCGTGTGCGGGGCGAGGATTGGCTGTACTCCTACTTCCGTGCCTTCTATAAGGATGACACACGGCCGCTGGGTGTAAACAACGCGGTGTTTAGTAACGTGGGCATGCCCCATGTGCTGGTAGGCATGCAGGGTCTCTGCGCCGTACCGCCGAAAATCGGCACCAATGCCAGTGTTGATCCGCTCAGTGGCAATGTCCGTGGCACCGATATCTGTGACGAGTGGGCCATCGAAGGCAGCATGGAGCCCGCCGAGTTCAATCGGGCCATGTACGACCTGACCAACTTCCTGTCCTACATGGGTGATCCGGTCAAGGTCGAGCGTGAGCGTCTGGGTCTGCTGGTTCTGATCTTTGTGGCGGTGTTCTTTATCTTCGCCTATCTGCTGAACCGTGAGTACTGGAAAGACGTGCACTGACGTTTTAGCGTATAATTGACGCTGACAAGACCCAGCGGGCCAAATTCTGGCCCGCTGGTTTTTTGCGTTCAGCAGTCGCTATCTGTCTTTTTATCTTGGAGTCGTTCTATGGGCGTTGTGACCAAGAGGTCATCAATGACGTTTTTCTCGGACCCTACCAGCCACTACAGCCATCGGGTTCGTATCGTGCTTGCGGAAAAGGGTGTCACCGTTGACGTTGTGGATGTAGATCCGGACAACCCGCCGTCAGAGCTCGCGGACCTGAATCCGTACAATGCCCTGCCGACCCTGGTGGACCGTGACCTGGTGCTCTATGAGCCCAACATCATGATGGAATACCTGGATGAGCGTTTCCCGCATCCACCGCTGTTGCCGGTATACCCGGTGGCCAGGGCAAACAGCCGATTGATGATTCATCGTATCCAGAAGGACTGGTGCGGCCTGGTGGACCAGATCCTGGCGGAGCCTTCAGCGAAATCATCGGATGCGGCCCGCAAGGAACTGCGTGAGAGCCTGCAGGCCACCGCGCCGCTGTTCGGTGAGATGCCGTTCTTCCTTTCCGAGGAGTTCACCATCGTCGATTGCTGCATTGCACCGATTCTCTGGCGATTGCCGTCGCTGGGTATTGAGCTGGATGCCAAGCAGGCGAAGCCGATTACCAAGTACATGGACCGGATCTTCGCCCGTGAAGGGTTCAAGGCAAGTCTGTCGGACCTGGAAGAAGACATTCGCAGTTAATGGACGGGTGCGCCGCCGATAGGTGTCGTACCCTGAAAGCCGGGAGAGCAATGTGTCTGAACACAAGGTGACAATGACGTCCAGCCGTCCCTACCTGGTCAGGGCCTTCAACGAGTGGATACTGGACAATCACTGCACGCCTCATATCGTGGTCGATGCCAGTATCCAGGGAGTGCAGGTTCCTGCTGACCATGTGGCGAACGGGCAGATCGTACTCAATATCAGCCCCTCAGCGGTAAAGGCGCTGGCCATCGGTGATGAGGCCCTGGAGTTCAGTGCCCGGTTCGGTGGCGTGCCGATGCAGGTCTATATTCCGCTGCCGGCGGTGATGGCCATCTATGCCCGGGAAAACGGTGAGGGGATGGTCTTTGGCAGTGAGCCTGGATCCCCCGACCCGGATGGCGGAAAGCCCCGGGAGTCTGATCGCGATGCAAAGGATGATTCCGGGCGCCCCAGCGGTCGGCCCAGCCTCAAGGTCGTCAAGTAGACCAACCTCTCTTCTGCTGACTGGCCGGCGTCCCCGGTGGTCAGCGGCCTCTCCTCCACTTTTGCTAGCCGCCGAACAGGTTCTGTTCGACCAGTCGGCACAGCGCGGTGGTGATCAGTATCATGATTGGTGTGGCGGCGACCGGGTCCAGGTCGTTGAGGGTGATTTCCAGGTCCTGGGCCTGCAGCAGTGAGCTGATGTCTGTCTTGTCCTTGGCGCTGATGACGATAACGTCGATCTCGCGGTCATGGGCCGCCTGAATGGCCTGGATCAGGTTCGCCTTGTGGCCGTCATCCACGAACACCACGAGAGTGTCGCCGGGCTTGCCTATGGCTGTTACCTGGCGTGCGAAGGTGTCATTGAACCGGTTGTCCCGGCAGATGGCGGAATAGGTGGTGGCATCGGCCCCCAGGTTGATGGCCGGTAAGCCGGGCCTGTCCTGGTTCAGTCGCCCCAGCAGCGCCGTGCAGAAGTACTGGGCAATGGTGTTGGCGTTGCCATTGGCGCAGGCCAGGATCTTGCCATCACCCAGAAGCGTCCTGACCAGGGCGTCCGCCACCTCGGGAATAAGGGGCGCGGCCAGGCTGGCTGCCATGGCGGTGTGCTCCATGTGGTCGGCAAACCACTGACTGACATCGTCTTCGCTGTTACTCATGGTTCTGCCTGAATTGCATTCCTGATCCACTGAATCCGGTACTTATGGGTATCGCCCGGGGCGATGGACACGACATCGATCCGGCTGTCGTGATTCCAGAGCCCATGGCGGTGAAGGTAGTAGGTGGCCGCCCTTACCAGGCGTTGCTGCTTGCGCCAGCTTATGGAGCCGGCGCCATCCGTCAGGCCGCCCTGTTTCCGGAACCTTACCTCAAAAAACACCAGCGTCTGGTTATCCCAGCCGATCAGGTCGATCTCACCACCGCGACTGTGTACATTGCGAGCCACGATGATGACGCCGCGACTGGCCAGGTAGCGTGCAGCCACGCCTTCAGCTGCGTGGCCCTGCTGCTTGCGGGTACCGGGCGCTTCCTGTTGTTCCTGCTTGCCTTCCCTGGCCATTATGTCAGTTTATCACGCTGTCCGTTTCTTCCCGGGCTTCAGGGTCGTCTTCTTCCTGCTCGTCCTGTCCGGATGCGATAACAGGTTCACCTTCTTCGAATACACCCCACATCTGATGGCGGTGAACCCGGTTGTCGGCATCAAGCCAGAGCTCACCGGTGTGGCCGGCTACCCGGCTGTCGGCCACCTGCTGCATCAGCGGCAGATTGATGCTCAGGGTCCAGGCGTCGGCTCCCATGGCGAAGAGTCGGCCCAGGGGGCCATCCAGGTTGTCGAATGACTCGTAGGCCTGCTGGCGGAACTCGGGTTCCCGGTCCAGTATCCAGGGCAGGTCAGTGAAGTAGACGCCGTTGACATCCCGGTCCCGGGACGGATTGGGGCGGCCGCTGTAGATGATGGACGGAGAGAACACCGGAACATCGTTGGCATAGTAGAAGGAGAACAGAGGCTTGAACTGCCGCGCGATCATCGGTTCCGCCACCATGATAATGGATTCCGCGTCCTGGCGACGGCGGGGTTCGAACTCGACGTTCAGCCCCATGGTCCGCTCCAGTTCAATGGCCCTCTCGCGGCTGATGTTGATGCCCAGCAGCTCGGCGCTCACATCCCGGAAATTGTCTTCCTCCGAGTAGCGTTCCATGTCCAGGATAATGCCGCCCAGTTCCTGCATGCGCTCCTCCAGGGCCGATGCGATACGGTCTCCCCAGTTGCCCTCGGGAATCAGCACCAGGGCCTGGCCGATGCCTTCCTCGACAATCCGTTCGGCAATCTGGCGGGCCTCATCCTCCACCGACAGGCCGAACTGGAACAGCTGTGCCGGTGTGGGGGCGTCCTGCTCGGGTGCGTAGTTCAGGGCCAGTACCGGCACGGGGAGGTCGGCGCGGTTGGCCAGGGCGGCGACCTCATCCTTGGCCAAGGGGCCCACGATCAGGTCGGGATCGCTGGCCAGCAGTTCCGGCAGGACCTCCTCGAAAGGGCGGCCATTGGTATCCACGATGGTAATGGAGGTGTTTGACGGGGTGGCCGGCTCGTGGGGGCGGGCGCGGCTTCCTTCATTTCCCTCCGGGGTGGTGTCCTGGCTATGGCTGTTTTCATCGCTTCTGGTGGCGGTCACCTGGGCGCCGTCGCTGGCACTGTCGTCGGTCGTGGCTACCTGGGCACTTTCCTGCTCGGCGGCGTAGTAGGCGGCCAGGAAGCCCTCACGAACCATATTGCCGGCGGCGGACAGTGGTCCGGACAGTGGCAGTGCCAGGGTGATACGTTCCGGGCGCTGCTCCAGTACCTGGGTCAGCAGTGCCAGCTCGGTGGGCACGGTTTCGGCGCCGGGATGGCCCGACCAGTTGAACCGCCAGTTGCGCACGGCGCGACCCTGGGCCTCCAGGCTCAAGCCTGGCTGCCGGAGAGTGGCCGCCAGTTCGTACCAGCCCTGGTTCTCGAAACCGATGGCGGAGGTGGCGGCGTCATTCAGGGCGGCGTCCGGGGTTTCCTTCAGGGCCTGCCAGATGCGGTCGTTGAGTTGCTGTTGGTCAATGCCCAGCAGTTCCGGCTGGATGTTCATCAGGAACCGGGCGGATGGCAGCGGTGCCCGGGCCAGGGTATAGGTCTCGTCCTGCAGTCGGGCAGCCCTGGCCTGGAGGTCTTCCGGATACTGCTGGTACTGGGTCTCGGGCATGGCCGTCACCAGGTCGGCAGCCCACTCCTGATCCTCAAGCGCCACGGCACTGTCCATACTCAGCAACAGGTACTGGTCGGCCACCTCCGGTGCGGGCTCGTCAAAGGCTGTGCTGAGCAGCACCTCGCGGGCGTATTCATGCTCGTCACGTTCCTGGAAGGTAGCGGCTGACCGTAGCAGGAAACGCTGGCTTTCCAGGCCGGCGGCAAGCTCCTGTGCCGCCGACAGGGCATCGCCCGCAGACTGCAGGGAACTGTCCTGCAGCTGGATGGATGTGCATCCACTGGCCAGCAGGGCGGTCAATGTGGATGCCACGGCAAGGCGACGCAGGTTCGGGAGGTGACAACGCATATCAGGCAGGGCTCCTTGAGGTGCCGGCACGGTGCCGGCATAGTGTCTCTCTAATTGGTCGTGTCAGGGGGTGCAAGTTTACCAGCTTGGCGGCCATTTCACAGTTTCATAGCGGGGATTTTGGGTTGGAACCGGATCAAGCGACATTAACACCCGTCGGTACGCTTTTCATCGTGGCTACGCCCATCGGCAACCTGGATGACCTCACCGTACGCGCCGGACAGGTACTGGCGCAGGTTGACCTGGTGGCGGCGGAGGACACCCGCCACAGCGGCCGGCTGCTGCAGCACCTGGGTATCCATAAACCCATGTGGGCCCTGTATGACCACAATGAGCGGGGGCGGGCATCGGCGCTGCTGGACCGTATCGGGCAGGGGGAGTCGGTGGCACTGATATCCGATGCCGGTACGCCGCTGATTTCCGACCCCGGCTATGTGCTGGTCAGGGAAGCGCGTCAGCGGGGCATCAGGGTCAGTCCCGTGCCGGGAGCCTGCGCCATGGTGGCGGCCCTGAGCGCCGCCGGTTTACCCACGGACAGGTTCCTGTTCGAGGGCTTCCTGCCCGCCAAGGCGTCCGGTCGTCGCAAGGCGCTGTCGGCCCTGTCCCGGGAGACCGCGACCCTGGTGTTCTACGAATCCCCCCGCCGTATCCGCGATCTGCTGGCGGATATGGTGCAGGTCTTCGGTGGTGACCGGGAGGTGGTGCTGGCGAGGGAGCTGACCAAGACCTTTGAAACCTTCTATCCGGGGGCGGCGGCGGATGTGCTGGCCCGCCTTGAGGACGACCCCAATGCCGGCAAGGGGGAGTATGTGGTGATGGTGGCCGGAGCGCCGCCTGTGCAGGAAGAGGGCGCCGCGGTGGATGCGGACCAGGTGCTGGCCCTGCTGTTGCCGGAGTTGCCGGTCAAGAAAGCGGCCAGGATTGCCTCGGAGCTGACGGGGCGCTCCCGCAACGAGTTGTACCAGCGGGCCCTGGAACTCCGTGATTCCCGATAAATCCCTTGCGCCGCCCCCCGGCGCGGGAGTATGGTCTCGCCTGAGCTCGCCAGACAGTCGCCGCCGGTACCGCCGGGGGAGGAAAGTCCGGGCTCCGCAGGGCAAGGTGCCAGGTAACGCCTGGGCGGCGCGAGCCGACGGAAAGTGCAACAGAAAGTATACCGCCTAAGCGCTTTCGGGCGCCGGTAAGGGTGAAATGGTGCGGTAAGAGCGCACCGCGTGGCTGGCAACAGTCCACGGCGATGGTAAACCCCACCTGGAGCAAGACCAAATAGGAGTCCTATGGCGTGGCCCGCGCTGGACTCGGGTAGGTTGCTTGAGGTCTGTGGCAACGCAGACCCTAGATGAATGACTGTCCACGACAGAACCCGGCTTATCGGCGAGCTCTCCTTTCCTTCTTATCATTAAGAGATTGTCAGTCCTGTCGTAATGTGAAATGTGTAGCTTTACGATAGGATTTTATATAGCTAAAAAATCTTAGACTTCGTTCACTTTCTCCAAAAGTTTTTGCAGGCTTTTGATTTGCTGGAAGTTCTCCCTCGTCTCTTTCTGCATATCCTTTTTGTTCTCCTCTAACTCCTTGTCATTAAAGAAACTTTCGTAATGTGCGCGCCCTTTTTACCGCTTGCATTGTGGTAGGCGTGTTCCTATAGTGTGCAGAAGTGGGAAAAAGTGGAAAATCGTGGTTTGTGGTGGTTCAGCAGTGGTGGCCGGTGGGTCATGGTGTGAGAGCTCGCCAGCAGGAAGTCACATAACAGGCAGGAGCGGCAGCAGGGTCTGCACCTTGAGCGATGAGCAACTTTCTTGGCAGTCACGCAATCAACATGGACGCAAAGGGTCGCCTGGCGATTCCTGCCCGCGTGCGTGAAGAACTGCAGGATGAGTGCAGTGGCCGCATCGTGCTCACCGCCAATGCCGATGAGGAGCGCTGTCTTCTTATCTATCCCGAACCGGTGTTCGAGAACGTGCGCTCCCAGGTGCTCGCGCTGCCCAACATGAACCGGAAGGCCCGTCGGCTTCAGCGGCTGATCCTCGGCCATGCCACTCCCCTTGAACTGGATTCCGCCGGTCGTGTGCTGGTGCCACCCACGCTGCGTTCCTACGCGCGACTGGAGAAGAAGTTGATGTTGATTGGTCAGGGCAAGAAGCTGGAGCTATGGAGTGAAGAGCGCTGGTTCGCCTGGCTGGATGAGTCCGATGATGACGATGAGATGCCACCGGAAATGGAGGCCCTGTCGCTATGATCGCCGGGCGCTCCTTTGACCCGGAAGCGGGGCAGTCGCTTCATCGTTCCGTGTTGCTGGACCAGGCGGTGGACCTGCTGGTGGTTCAGCCCCGGGGGCGTTTTATCGACGGCACCTTCGGACGCGGTGGTCACAGTCGGCTGATATTGAAGCGGTTGGAGGGCGATGGCCGGCTGATCGGCATCGACAAGGACCCGGAAGCGGTCCGTTTTGGTGAAGCTCTGGCGGCCGAAGACGGCCGCTTCGTCGTTTATCACGGTTCATTCGCCGACATGGATGACGCGGCGTCCGGACAGGGCTGGGAAGCCGGATCCGTGACCGGGGTGCTGCTGGATCTGGGCGTATCGTCGCCACAACTGGATGACGCGGGGCGTGGCTTCAGTTTCATGAGTGACGGTCCCCTGGATATGAGGATGGACACATCCCGCGGGCCCAGTGCGGCGGAATGGCTGAACACCGCGGCGGAGAAGGAGATTGCCGACGTGATCTGGCGTTTCGGTGAGGAGCGTTTTTCCCGCCGCATTGCCAGGGCCGTGGTCCAGCAACGGGTCGAGGAACCTCTGGACACCACCCGTCAGTTTGCGGAGCTGGTCCGGAAGGCGGTTCCCAAGAAGGAAAAGCACAAGCATCCGGCGACACGGAGCTTCCAGGCGGTGCGGATCTTCATCAACCGGGAGCTGGAAGACCTGGAGTCGGGGCTGGAAAAGGCCGTGCAACTGCTGGCGCCGGGTGGGCGGCTGGTGGTGATCAGTTTCCACTCCCTGGAGGACCGGATCGTCAAACGGTTCATGAGGAATCTGTCCCGCGGGCCGCAGCTGCCCCGTGGGCTGCCGGTGCGGGCGGAAGAGGTGGAACCGCCCTACCGGACCGTGGGCAAGGCCCTGAAGGCCAGTGAGCCCGAGATACAGGAAAATGTCCGTGCACGTAGCGCCGTAATGAGGGTTCTTGAGCGCCGTGCCGACGATAAGGGAGTGGCATCGGAATGAGTGCAGTCACATTGGAAAAGCCGGTCAGGGCGCCGGTACTGACCCGGGACAACGTGCGTACGCGGGTATCCGACGCGCTGAAGCTGTCCGCGCGGATTTTTCATGCACTGGCTGAGCCCCGGGTGGTGGTTACCCTGGGCCTGGCGGCGCTGCTGATCGGTTCGGCCATTGGCGTGGCGGTCAGCGCCCACCAGAACCGGGAGTTGTACAACACCCTGGCGGAATTGCAGGCACAGCGGGACGCCTACCAGCGGCAGTGGAGTCAACTGCTGCTGGAACAGAGTGCCCTGAGTGCCCACGGCCGGATTGAGCATAAAGCCGTGGAGGAACTGGATATGGTCGTGCCCGGCCAGGAGCATATCGTGCTGGTGCCCTATGCCGGCACCGGATCAACGGTTGCAGCGGGAAGATAGCGTCGATCATGGCCCGGAATCAGGAATCCGTCACCCTCATGCAGAAAGTCGCCGCCGGGCTCCAGGCCTGGCGGTTTGGCTGTGTGCTGGGTGTATTCCTGATGGTGACAGCGATACTGGGATGGCGACTGGTGGACCTGCACGTGGTGGACCGGGAGTTCCTGCGTCAACAGGGGGATGTCCGCACCATCCGCGTGGACAGTATTGATGCCCATCGTGGCATGATCACCGATCGTTACGGCGAGCCCCTGGCGGTGAGCACCCCGGTGGAGACCCTGTGGGCCAACCCCGGCGAGATGGATCCGGACGACCCTCGCCTTACCACGGCGGCCAGCCTGCTGGGACTCAATGAGGCACGGCTGCGCCAGCGCCTGCGGGACTATGCCTCGCGGGAATTTATCTATGTCCGTCGCAAGATCCAGCCGTCCCTGGCCCGGGAAGTCCTGGGGTTGGAGATTCCAGGACTCTACAGTCGCCAGGAATATAAACGGTACTACCCGACCGGAGAGGTCACCGCGCATGTGGTGGGTTTTACCAACATTGATGAGCAGGGCCAGGAAGGCATCGAACTGTCGTATAATGACTGGCTCAGTGGCGTTCCCGGGCGCAAGCGTGTGCTCCGGGACAATCGCGGCCGCCTGATCCGGGACCTGTCACTGATCCGTGATGCCAAGCCCGGCAAGGACCTGACCCTCAGCCTTGACCTGCGCCTGCAGTACCTGGCCTACCGTGAGCTCAAGGCGGTGGTGCAGGCCCATGATGCCCGGGGCGGGACCCTGGTCATGCTGGACGTGGCCACGGGTGAGGTTCTGGCCATGGTTAACCAGCAATCCTACAACCCCAACGACCGGACATCCCTGAGTCCCGGGAAGCTGCGCAACAAGGCGCTTACGGACCTCTTTGAGCCCGGCTCCACCATGAAACCCCTGGCCATGGCGGCGGCCCTGGAGTCCGGGGAATACCAGTTCGATTCCATGATCGATACCGCGCCGGGCTATCGTCGCTTCGGACGTTTTACCATCCGTGATCATCGCAATTACGGACAGCTGTCCATGACGGGGATCATCTCCCATTCCAGCAATGTAGGCATCAGCATGATCGCCAACGATATCGGGGGAGACGTGATCAGGGATTTCTACTTTCATCTGGGCCTCGGCCAGCCTACCGGTATCGGTTTTCCCGGTGAGGCGGTCGGGGTGCTGCCCATGACCAGCGACTGGCGTCCCGTGGAGGAGGCCACCCTGTCCTATGGCTATGGCATGAGCGTGAATGCCCTGCAACTGGCCCAGGCCTATATGGTGGTGGCCAACGGTGGCACCCGCTACCCGGTGACGCTGAATCGCCTGGACGAGCCCGCCGTCGGGCAGCGTGTCATGTCCGAAACCGTGGCCGCCCAGATTCGTGGCATGCTGCAGGAGGTGGTGGAGAACGGCACTGGCAAGCGTGCCAATCCGGCCCTTTACACGGCTGGCGGCAAGACCGGCACGGTGCATCTGGTGGGCGAACACGGCTATGAGGACAGCCAGTACAAGGCCATCTTTGCCGGCATGGCACCCATGGACAACCCGCGAATTGTGACTGTGGTGGCAGTCGACGCCCCGCAGGGAGGAGATTACTACGGTGGTGAAGTCGCCGCACCGGTGTTTGCCCGTGTTATGAGCGACGCCCTGCGGCTGCTGAATGTGAGACCAGAGCTGACCGCTGTGGAAGCGGCCACCCAGACGCCCGGCCAGTCCGGGGAGCGAGGGTAGGTTCATGTGCATGACGTCACTGAGTACGCTGATGCAGGGCATTGTTGAGGTGCCTTCGGTATTTGATGTCACCATCCATGGGTTAAGAACGGACAGCCGGCAGGTGGGTAAGGGCGATGCGTTCGTCGCCCTGTCCGGCAGTCGAACGCCGGCGGATCACTATGTTGACGACGCCATCCGAGCCGGGGCCATCGTGGTGATCCTGGAGGTTGCGGAGTCGGCCCCCTGCTACGAGTATCAGGGGGCACTGGTGGTTCCGCTACCATCCCTGCGCCGGAACCTGGGGCGCATCGCCGACCGGTTCTACGAACACCCCTCCCGTCGGATGCGGCTGGTGGGCGTTACCGGCACCAATGGCAAGACGTCCGTCAGCCACTTCATCGCACAACTGCTGAATGCCGCGGACATCCCCTGCGGCGTGCTCGGCACCCTGGGCTATGGCATGCCCGGCAACCTGACCACATCGACCCATACCACCCCCGATGTGGTGGAAGTGAACCGGGCGCTGTTCGATATGGCGCGCAGGGGGGCACGGGCCGTGGCCATGGAGGTGTCTTCCCATGCCCTGGACCAGGGGCGAATCGATGGCATCACCATGACCGGCGCGGTGTTCACCAACCTGACCCGGGATCACCTGGACTACCACGGCTCCATGGAGGCTTACGGCCAGGCCAAGGCCTCCCTGTTTACCCGGGAAGGTCTGCATTTCGCCATCATCAATATCGATGATCCGTTTGGTCGTCAACTGCATGAACAGACGGACGGCCTCTGTGACCGGGTTCGGTACAGCCTCCACGAATCCCAGACAGAGCTGTGGCTGACCCGCTTTGCGCCGTCTCCCGATGGTTTCGAGGCGGATGTCGATGGTCAGTGGGGGCGCTTCTCCGTATCCGCGCCACTGATGGGCAGCTTCAATGCCAGCAACCTGCTGGCGGCCATGGCGGCGGTGTTGAGTCTGGGAGTGTCCGTGGACACCGTCAGCCAGGCCGTCAGCCGACTTGAACCGCCACCTGGCCGGCTGGAGAGCTTTACCGGTCCTGCGGGCGTTCGGGTGGTGGTGGATTACGCCCACACCACGGACGCCCTGACCAATGCCCTGGCGGCGCTGCGGCCCCACACCTCCGGCCAGTTGATCTGCGTGTTCGGCTGTGGCGGTGATCGCGATACCGGCAAGCGACCGGAGATGGCCCGCGAAGCCGAACGGGTTGCGGATCGGGTGATCATCACCGATGACAACCCCCGGTCCGAATCCCCCGAAGCCATTGTGCGGGACATCCTCGCGGGGCTGGAAAACCCCGAATCGGCGACGGTCATTCACGACCGTGCGGACGCCATCCGCACCGCCATTGACATGGCCAGGCCCGGAGATGTCGTGCTGGTGGCGGGCAAGGGCCATGAGGCCTGGCAGGAACGTAACGGCAAGCGCACGCCCTTCAGTGATGTGGCCCATGTACAGGAGGCCCTCGGCCTCAATGGGGGTGCCGCATGATGCGGGCGTTGTCCCTGGCGGAGATTGCCCGCGTGCTGGGTGTCCAGGCGCCTGCGGCTGCCGGTTCGGCCCGTGATATCTGCACCGATACCCGGGCACTGCAGGCGGGCGACCTGTTCGTTGCCTTGCGGGGGGAACGCTTTGACGGCCATGGCTTCCTGGAAACCGCCCGGGAGGTGGGGGCTGTCGCGGCGGTGGTGGATACTGTCGATGCGAAAGTGGCGCTGCCACAACTGGTGGTGCCCGACACTATCCAGGCGCTGGCGGACCTGGCCCGCTGCAACCGGGAGCTCAGCGACGCCCGGGTGATCGCGGTCACTGGCAGCAGCGGCAAGACCACACTCAAGGAAATGCTGTCGGCCATCCTCACCAATGAGGGCGCAACACTCGCCACCTTGGGAAACCTGAACAATCACATTGGCGCACCGCTGACCCTGTTCCGGCTGTCGCCGAAACACCGTTACGCGGTTATCGAGCTGGGCGCCAGTGGTGTGGGTGAAATCGCGCATACCGTTGCCGCCACACGCCCTGAAGTGGCGGTGATCACCAATGCCGGTGAGGCCCACCTGGAAGGCTTTGGCAGTTACGAGAACATTGTCTTGGCCAAAGGCGAGATTATCGATGGGGTGGTTGATGGGGGCACGGTGGTGCTCAACCGGGACGACCGGGCCTTCGACACCTGGAAAGAACGCGCCGGAAATCGTCGGGTGGTGTCCGTCAGTGCCCGGGGTGGCGCCGCCGATTATCGTTGCACAGACCACCAGTTCGCGGATGGCGCCTACACCATTGAGGTGGAGACGCCGGGTGGCAGGCGTTCGCTGGTGCTCAGAATGCCCGGCGAACACAACATCTGCAACGCATTGCTGGCCATGGCCGCCGCTGAGGCAGTGGGCGTAGGTGAATCCGCCGTGCGCGAGGGATTGGAGGCGGTCAAACCGGCAGCTGGCCGGCTGGAACGCAAAGAGCTCAATGATCGCGTGACCGTGATCGATGACAGCTACAACGCCAACCCCACCTCCATGAAGGCGGCCCTGGATGTGCTGGCCCGGGAGGCTTCCACCCGTGTCGCGGTACTGGGCGGCATGGCCGAGCTTGGTCCGGAAGGGGACCGCCTGCACCGCGAGGTGGGCGAGCATGCCCGCAGCCAGGGTATCGAACAGCTGCTGGTGGTGGGTACAACGGAAGGGTGCAACGCACTGGTCTCGGGTTTCGGTGACGATGCCCGTCGGTTTGACACACACCAGCAGGCCGTAGAGTGGCTGCTGGCCCATATAACCGGGCCCATGACCGTACTGGTCAAGGGATCCCGCAGTTCTGCCATGGACCAGGTAGTAAAGATGTTACAAGAAAAGGTGAACGATCCATGCTGCTCTGGCTGACAGAACTGCTATCGCCATACATCACCGAACTGACGGTGTTCCAGTACCTGACCCTGCGGGCCATTCTCGGCATCCTCACAGCGCTGATTATCTCCCTGCTGATCGGTCCCATGATGATCCGCAAGCTGAGCCAGTACCAGATTGGCCAGGCGGTGCGTGACGATGGTCCCCAGACCCATCTCAGCAAGGCCGGTACCCCGACCATGGGTGGGGCACTGATCCTGGTGGCGGTGGCCGTCACCACGTTGCTGTGGGCGGACCTGGACAACCGTTACGTCTGGATCACCCTGGCGGTAACCCTGGGCTTTGGCGCCATTGGCTGGGTGGATGACTATCGCAAGGTGGTGGAGCGCAATCCCCGGGGCCTGCCGGCCCGCTGGAAGTATTTCTGGCAGTCGGTGATCGGCGCGACAGCGGCGGTGGCCCTGTTCTACAGCTCGTCGATGCCCCAGGAAACGTCACTCTACGTGCCTTTCTTCAAGAATGTCTCCCTGACCCTGGGGCCGGTGCTGTTCATCCTGCTGACCTATTTCGTGATTGTGGGCAGCAGCAACGCGGTGAACCTGACCGACGGCCTGGACGGGCTGGCGATCATGCCCACGGTGATGGTGGGGGGCGCACTGGCGGTATTCGCCTACGTGTCCGGCCACTCGCAGTTTTCCGATTACCTGCTGATTCCCCACCTGCCGGGCAGCGGGGAGCTGATCGTGTTCTGTGGCGCACTGGTGGGTGCGGGCCTGGGCTTCCTGTGGTTCAACACCTATCCGGCCCAGGTGTTCATGGGCGATGTGGGGGCCCTGGCACTGGGGGCGGCCCTCGGGGTGGTGGCGGTCATCGTCCGCCAGGAGATCGTGCTGTTCATTATGGGGGGCGTCTTCGTGATGGAGACCATCTCGGTGATCCTGCAGGTGGGTTCCTATCGGCTGACCGGCCGGCGGATCTTCCGCATGGCGCCCCTGCATCATCATTTTGAACTCAAGGGCTGGCCGGAGCCCCGGGTGATTGTCCGCTTCTGGGTCATCACCGTGATTCTGGTACTGATCGGGCTATCGAGCCTGAAACTTCGTTAGGAACGGATACGAGCATGGCTGTAATCGCATCGGATCGTCGCACACTGGTGGTAGGGCTCGGCAAGACCGGGCTCTCCTGCGTGCGCTATCTGACCGGCCTCGGACGCGAGGTATCGGTGGCGGACAGCCGTGCCCGGCCACCGGGAATGGACGAGCTGCGCGCCGACTACCCGGATATCGAGATACGCACCGGTGAGTTCGACAGCGACTGGTTCCGCACCTTCAACGAACTGGTGGTCAGCCCGGGCATTGCCATTGCCGAGCCGGCCATTGCCGCGGCGGCGGAGCAGGGCGCCCACATCCGGGGGGATATCGACCTGTTTGCCGAGGCGGCGCAGGCGCCGATCATCGCCATCACCGGCTCCAACGGCAAGACCACGGTGACCACCCTGCTGGGCGAGCTGGCTAAGGCCTGCGGGGTCAGGGCCGCCGTGGGTGGCAACATCGGCACACCGGCGCTGGAACTGCTGTCGCAGGCGCCGGACGTCTACATCCTGGAACTGTCCAGTTTCCAGCTGGAAACCACCCACGAACTGAACGCCGAAGTGGCCACGGTCCTTAACGTCAGTGACGACCATATGGACCGTTATCCCTCCAAGATGGAGTACTACCAGGCCAAGCAGCGGATCTTCCGGGGCGCCCGCAATGCCGTCGTCAACCTGGACGATGCCCTGAGCACGCCCATGGCCAGGGACACCCTGAACTTCATCTGCTACGGCTTCCATCGGGTGAACCCGGAGACCTTCAGTACCCGCGAGGACGAACACGGGCTATGGATCACCTGGGGGCTGGACAACCTGTTGAATACCGCCGACCTGAAACTGGCGGGGCTGCACAACGTCAGCAACGTCATGTCGGCCCTGGCCATCGGCCTGGCCGCTGGCTGGTCGCTGGAGACCATGGTGCGGGCGGCCCGTGACTTCCGGGGCTTGCCCCACCGTTGCGAACCGGTCCGGACCGTGAATGGCGTGGAGTACATCAACGATTCCAAGGGCACCAACGTGGGGGCCACCGTCGCCGCCCTGGACAGTCTGGCACCGGCCTGCAACCGGATCGTCCTGATTGCCGGTGGTGATGGTAAGGGCGCGGACTTCAGCCCCCTGGCACGACCGGTGTCGGAGCATTGTCGGGCCGTGGTGCTGATCGGGCAGGATGCCGGGCGCATCCGCGAGGACCTGGCTGGCGACACGAAGGTGATCACCGCCCATTCCATGGCCGAGGCGGTCACCCTGGCCTCCGACCTGGCCCGTGACGGTGATCGGGTGCTGCTGTCCCCGGCCTGCGCCAGTTTCGATATGTTCACCGGCTACGAGGACCGTGGTGAGCGGTTCCGTCAGGCCGTGGAGGGTTTGTGATGCAGGCGGCGAACATGCATCCGGCAAAGGTCTATCGGGGGCTCTGGTCCCAGCCGCTGCCATGGCTGGTGGTTAGCGCCGGCACCCTGCTGATGCTGGGTGTGGTGATGATCGCCTCCGCTTCCATGGACACCGCCGCCGCCAACCTGGGCAACAGCTACCATTATGCCGTGCGTCAGTTGCTGTTTGCGGGCCTGGGTTGTGCCCTGGCACTGGCTGCCGCCAACGTGCCGGTGTCCTGGTGGTATCGCAGTGGCTGGCTGCTACTGGCCATTGGCATGGCGTCGCTGCTGCTGGTGCTGACGCCTTTGGGCAAGACGGTCAACGGTTCCACCCGCTGGATCCCCCTGGGTCTGTTCAACGTGCAGGTATCCGAAGTGGCCAAGCTGTGCCTGATCGCCTACCTGGCGGGGTATGTGGTACGCCGCCGCGACGAATTGGTGAATACCTGGTGGGGCTTCGTCAAGCCGGTACTGGTGCTTGGCCTGGCATCGGCCCTGCTGGTGATACAGCCGGACTTTGGTGCCACGGTGGTATTGATGACCGCGGCCCTGGGCATGATCTTCCTCAGTGGAGTCCGTCTGAGCCGGTTCATGCCATTGATCGCCGTCTGCGTGATCCTGGGGGCCGCGCTGGTGGTCACCCAGCCCTACCGCCTCAAGCGGGTGGTGAGTTACCTGGACCCCTGGCAGGACCAGTACAACTCCGGCTACCAGCTTACCCAGTCGCTGATCGCCTTCGGGCGCGGCGAGTGGTCCGGGGTGGGCCTGGGCAACTCCATCCAGAAACTGTTCTACCTGCCGGAGGCCCACACCGATTTCATCTTCGCCATCACCGCGGAAGAGTTCGGCCTGCTGGGGTCCATGGTGGTGCTGGCGCTGTTCACGGTGCTGGTACTGTCGGGCTTTGCCATCGCCCGCAAGGCGGAAAAGCAGGGCATGGGGTTTGCCGCCTGCTTCGCCTATGGCCTGACCCTGCTGCTGGGCCTGCAGGCGATGATCAATATGGCGGTCAACACCGGCCTGCTCCCCACCAAGGGCCTGACCCTGCCGTTGATGAGCTATGGCGGCTCCAGCCTGATCGTGGTCTGTGTCAGCATCGGCATCCTGGTGCGCATTGAAATGGAGCGCCAACAGCAACTGTCGCCCGAGTCGGACGACAAGGCGGTGGTCGCACGGCCAAGGGGGGCGTCATGACACAGCGGCGTTTCCTCGTCATGGCCGGTGGTACCGGCGGCCACGTGTTCCCGGCCCTGGCAACCGCCCGCCGGCTCCAGGAACTGGGTCATGAGGTGCAATGGCTGGGCTCTGCCGGCGGTATGGAGGAGCGGCTGATTGCGGATACCGATATTCCGCTGTCGGTGATCAGCGTTTCCGGACTGCGGGGCAAGGGGCGCCTGGCGCTGTTGCTGGCGCCATTCCGGTTGCTCCGGGCACTGTGGCAGTCACTCCGGGTGATGACCCGGGTGAAGCCGGACTGCGTGATCGGCATGGGCGGTTTTGTCACCGGTCCGGGCGGCCTGTCCGCCTGGCTGACCCGGCGGCCTTTGCTGGTCCATGAACAGAACGCCATTGCCGGCATGACCAACCGTATCCTGGCGCGTCTGGCCGAGACCGTGATGGAAGCCTTCCCGGGCAGCTTCGGTGAAGGCGTCGTGACCCGGTGTACCGGTAATCCGGTCCGCTCCGATGTGGCGGCCATACCGGCCCCGGATGAGCGTATGGTGAAGCGCACCGGCAGGATTCGCATCCTGGTGGTGGGGGGCAGCCTGGGCGCCCAGGCCATCAATGAAAAGATGCCGGCCGCCGTGGCCCGTCTTCCCGGTGAGAAGCGCCCGGACATCCGTCACCAGTGTGGTGAGCGGAACCATGAGGCGGCGCTGGCGGCCTACGAGAGCGCCGGAGTGGAGGCGTCCGTGGAGCCATTTATCAAGGATATGGCAGAAGCCTACGCCTGGGCCGACCTGGTGGTCTGCCGGGCGGGGGCACTGACCATATCGGAGCTTTGCGCGGCGGGTGTCGGTGCGTTGCTGGTGCCGTTCCCCCATGCGGTGGACGACCACCAGACCCGCAATGCGGACTACATGGTGAAGGCCGGGGCGGCCCTGCTGATGCCCCAGCACAAACTGACCGATGAATTGCTGGCGGACACCCTGGCGGACCTGCTGGGGAGCCGCGAACACATTATTGACATGGCACGTGCAGCCCGTACGCTGGCGCGCCCCGATGCAACGGAGAGAGTCGTGAATTACTGTCTGGAGGCTGCCCATGTCTGAGGTAACCAACCCGCCCCTGGTCTACCAGGTGCCGGAAATGCGCCGCATCCGCCATATCCACTTCGTTGGCATTGGCGGTGCCGGTATGTGCGGCATTGCTGAAGTGCTCCGCAACCAGGGCTATGACGTGTCGGGGTCGGACCTCAGGGAAAGTCCGGTTACCGATCGCCTGAAGGGGCTGGGTGTGACCATCCATATCGGCCACCGGGAAAGCAACAGTGATGCGGCGGACGTGGTCGTGGTGTCCACGGCGGTCGGTTCCGACAATCCGGAAGTGGCCTCGGCCCGCAGCCGGCGGGTGCCCATCGTGCCGCGGGCGGAGATGCTGGCGGAAATCATGCGCTATCGCCACGGCATTGCGGTGGCTGGCACCCACGGCAAGACCACCACCACCAGCCTGATTGCCTCGATCCTCGGGGAAGCGGGCCTGGATCCCACATTCGTGATTGGCGGCAAGCTCAATAGCGCCGGCACCAATGCCCAGTTGGGGGGCAGCCGTTACCTGGTGGCGGAAGCGGACGAGAGCGATGCCTCCTTCCTGCACCTGACACCGGTGATCTCGGTGGTGACCAACATCGAGGCGGACCACATGGACACCTACGGTGGCGATGTGGCGCAGCTCAAGAAGACCTTTGTGGAATTCCTCCACAACCTGCCGTTCTACGGCGTGGCGGTGATGTGCCTGGACGATCCCTACGTGGAGGAAATCCTGCCGCGCATCTCCCGGGCCATCATCACCTACGGCATTGAGCGGGAGGATGCGGATTACCGCGCGGTGGATATCGAATCCGATGGCCTGCGCACCCGTTTCCTGGTGAAGCGACCGACTGGTCTGAGTGACCTTAAAGTGGAGCTACGCATGCCAGGGCGCCATAACGTACTCAACGCCCTGGCAGCCATCGCGGTGGCCACCGATGAGGGCGTGGCCGACGCCGCCATCTGCCATGGCCTGGCCAGCTTTGCCGGTGTGGGGCGCCGGTTCCAGGTCTACGGCGATTACCCCGTGGGCAAGGGCAGCGTGACCCTGGTGGATGACTATGGTCATCACCCCACGGAAGTCGAAGCGGTGATTCGCGCCGCCCGGGATGCCTGGCCGGGCCGGCGTCTGGTGATGCTGTACCAGCCGCATCGGTATTCCCGCACCCGCGACCTGTATGAAGACTTCGTGCGGGTACTGTCGGACGTGGACACCCTCCTGATGATGGACGTGTATTCGGCAGGGGAAAGCCCGGTGCCTGGTGCGGATGCCCGTTCCCTGTGCCGGAGCATCCGGCAGCGGGGGCAGGTGGACCCGATCTTTGTGGAGGATGCCAGCGATCTGGAAGGGGTGCTTCGGAACATCCTGCAGGAAGGGGATCTCCTTATGACGCAAGGCGCCGGCGATATCGGCGGAGTAGCAGCAAAACTGGCAGCAAACGGAGTGATTGGACGTGGCTGAGTCCCGGTACCGGAACTACAAGGTCAGCGCAGAAACCCGCGAACGGCTGGGGCGCGTGGCGGTTTTCATGGGTGGTGATTCCGCCGAGCGGGAGGTTTCCCTCAAGAGTGGCCAGGCGGTGACCCGCGGCCTGCTGGATGCGGGTGTGGATGCGTTCTCCGTGGATGTGACCGGGTGCCTGCTGAAGGCCGTGGAGAACCCGGACTTCGATCGGGTCTTCATCGCTCTCCATGGTCGTGGCGGTGAGGACGGTACCCTGCAGGCCATCCTGTCCCAGGCCGGTATCCCCTATACCGGTAGCGAAATGCTTGCATCGGCCCTGGCCATGGACAAGCTGCGGACCAAGTTCGTGTTTGCCGGTTGCGGCCTGCCGACGCCGGCTTTCCGGGCCATGAACGGCGAGGACGAGGCCGGCGCCATTGTATCGGACCTCAGGTTCCCGCTGAGCGTGAAGCCGTCCCGGGAAGGCTCCAGCATAGGCGTGCGCAAGGTCCGCAACCGGGATGAGCTGGTGGCGGCTTACCGGGACGCGGCCACCCATGATCCGCTGGTACTGGTGGAGGAATGGATCGAAGGACCGGAATACACCGTCAGCATCCTGCAGGACAAGGCCCTGCCGGTGATTGGCCTGAGCACTGATCACGATTTCTATGACTACGACGCCAAGTACCTGGCCGACGACACCCAGTACCGGGTGCCCTGCGGGCTGGACGAGTGGCAGGAAACGCTGATCCAGAACCTGGCGGTGGAGGCCTTCCGGGTGATTGGCGGCCGCACCTGGGGCCGCGTCGACATCATGGAGGACGAGGAAGGTCGGTTCTGGCTGCTGGAGGTGAATACCGTACCGGGCATGACGGACCACAGTCTGGTGCCCATGGCGGCCCAGGCCGCGGGTATCGGCATGTCGGAACTGGTGGTGAGGATCCTGCTGGACACCCTGGAAACCGGAGAGGACGACGATGCTTGAGCAGATGCTGCTGAGAGGCCGGTTTGTACCGTCGGAGCCGCCCAAACGGCGTGGCGCGACGTCGGCCGATCCTGAGCAGAGTCTGCTGGATACCCTGACCCAGCTGCTGGGCAGTGTGCCCTGGGGGAAAATGGGCCTGGGTATGGCGGTGCTGTTGATTACCGCCATGGTGCCCTGGGGAACGGGCCAGCTCCTGGCGGCCATGGACCGTCAGTTCATGCATGTGGAAGTGGCCGGAACCCTGAAGGGTGAGAGTCGCAACGCCCTGGAGCGCCACGCGGGTGAGTGGCTGGGTGAGAGCTTCTTTACCACCGACCTGGCGGACATCAAGGTGTCGCTGGAGCAGCGGCCGTGGGTGGAGAGCGCGGCCGTAAGGCGGGAATGGCCCGACCGGCTGGTGGTGGAAGTGCGTGAACACAAGCCGTTGGCCTACTGGAATGACCGTGCGCTGATCAGTCGTACCGGCGAAGTCTTCCGGCCCGGCAACCGTGACGTGGCGGGGGTGCTGCCCAGGCTGCGGGGCCCGGAGGGGCGCTCACGGGAGGTGATCGATATGGGGCGTACCATGGCGAACGCGCTGGAGGCCCGGGGTATGGGGTTTGCCGGGATCGCGCTGGAGGAACGGGGCGCCTGGACCCTGACCCTGGCCAACGGCATCGAAGTGGCCCTGGGGCGTGATCAGGTTGAACAACGGTTTGAACGCTTCCTGACCGTATACGGCGAGCGACTGGCCAGCCGGGCGGATCAGGTGGAACGAATTGACGCCCGCTACACCAATGGGGTGGCGGTCCGGTGGAAACCGCTGGCCCAGGCGTCGGACAACAATTCATGAATGGCTATTGGTGAACTGCATGTCATCGGTTGATACGGAAAACATGATTGTCGGCCTGGATATTGGCACCTCCAAGGTGGTGGCCATTGTCGGCAAACGCAAGCTGGATGGAACCATCGAGGTGGTGGGCATCGGCTCCCATGCCTCCCGAGGACTCAAGCGGGGGGTGGTGGTCAATATCGAAACCACCGTGCAGGCCATCCAGCGGGCCGTGGAAGAAGCCGAGTTGATGGCCGGTTGTCGCATCCACTCGGTCTATGCGGGCATCGCCGGCAGCCACATCAAAAGCCTTAACTCCCATGGCATCGTGGCCATCCGCGACCGGGAAGTGACCCAGGCGGACATCGACCGGGTCATCGACGCGGCCCAGGCGGTGGCGATTCCGGCGGACCAGAAGATCCTGCACATCCTGCCCCAGGAGTTCGTGATTGATAACCAGGAGGGCATCAAGGAGCCCATGGGCATGTCCGGCGTGCGCCTGGAAGCCAAGGTCCACCTGGTGACCTGCGCGGTGAATGCGGCCCAGAACATTGAGAAGTGTGTTCGCCGCTGCGGCCTGGACGTGGACGACATCATCCTGGAGCAACTGGCCTCGGCCCACTCGGTACTGACCGAGGACGAGAAGGAGCTGGGAGTCTGCCTGGTGGACATCGGCGGCGGCACCACCGACATCGCGGTATTTACCGGCGGCGCCATCCGCCACACCTCGGTGATTCCGATCGCCGGCGATCAGGTGACCAATGACATCGCCATGGCCCTGCGGACGCCGACGCAGAACGCCGAGGATATCAAGACCAAGTATGCCTGCGCCCTGACCCAACTGGCCGGGGCGGACGAGACCATCAAGGTGCCCAGCGTGGGTGACCGGGCGCCCCGCAACCTGTCCCGCCAGGCCCTGGCGGAAGTGGTGGAGCCCCGTTACGAGGAGCTGTTTACCCTGGTGCAGTCAGAGCTGCGCCGTAGCGGGTTCGAGGACATGATCCCCGCGGGCATCGTTGTTACCGGCGGTTCCTCCACCATGGAAGGGGTGGTGGAACTGGCCGAGGAGATCTTCCACATGCCGGTACGGCTTGCCTCGCCGCAGGCCGTTTCCGGCATGACGGAGGTGGTCAACAACCCGATCTACGCCACTGGCGTCGGGTTGCTGATCCATGGCTTCCGCCAGATGGATCTGGGACAGGGGCCCGTTCTGAAGGGAGAGGATGCACCCTCCCTGCTGGAACGCATGAAAGCCTGGTTTACCGGGCATTTCTGAAGAACAGGTGCATCACACGAAGGTATCTCGAAAAGAACAATCAGCCGGGAACTGGCTGAACATCTGCACGAAGGAGAAGGGGAAATGTTTGAACTAGTCGATAATGTCCAGCAGAACGCTGTGATCAAGGTTATCGGTGTTGGCGGTGGCGGCGGCAACGCCGTGCGGCATATGCTCAACAGCGATGTGGAAGGTGTGGAATTCATCTGCGCCAATACCGACGCCCAGGCGCTTCACGACCTGGACGCCAAACAGATTATCCAGCTTGGTGGCAATATCACCAAGGGCCTGGGGGCCGGTGCCAATCCGGAAATCGGTCGTCAGGCGGCCATGGAAGATCGTGACCGCGTCGCGGATGCCATCAAGGGCGCGGATATGGTCTTCATCACCGCCGGCATGGGGGGCGGTACCGGTACCGGCGCCGCGCCGATTGTGGCGGAAGTGGCCCGTGAAATGGGCATCCTGACGGTGGCGGTGGTGACCAAGCCGTTCCAGTTCGAAGGCGGCAAGCGCATGAGTGTTGCCGAGGCCGGCCTGCGGGAGCTGGAAGAGAGCGTGGACTCGCTGATCACCATCCCCAACGAAAAGCTGCTGGCGGTCATGGGCAAGAAAACCAGCCTGCTGGATGCCTTCGCGTCCGCCAACGATGTTCTGCTGGGGGCGGTCCAGGGTATTGCCGACCTGATTACCCGCAACGGCATGATCAACGTCGACTTTGCCGACGTGAAGACGGTGATGTCCGAGATGGGCATGGCCATGATGGGCACCGCCCGCGCCACCGGCGAAAACCGGGCCCGCGAGGCAGCCGAGGCGGCGGTTCGCAGTCCGTTGCTGGAAGATATCAACCTGCAGGGCGCCAAGGGTATCCTGGTCAATATCACCGCTGGTATGGACCTCAACCTGGGCGAATTCTCCGAGGTTGGCGACATTGTCCGGGAATTCGCGTCCGACTCTGCTACCGTTGTGGTTGGTACCGTGATCGATCCGGACATGACCGACGAACTGAAGGTCACCGTGGTGGCCACCGGCCTGGGCGGCGACCGGGAGAAGCCCACCAAGGTGGTGGACAACACCCGTACGCTGGATGGCACCACGGACTACAACCAGCTTGACCGTCCGGCGGTACTGCGTCGTCGTGCTGTGTCGCAGGGTAATGTGGCGGTGGACCAGAGTCGGGACTCCGACGAACAGGATGTGGACTATCTCGATATTCCCGCATTCCTGCGCCGTCAGGCCGACTGATAGTCTGGGTGCATGTGTGGTTAACAGGATGCGGGCCCAAGGGCCCGCTCTGTGACCCAAAACTCACGAACGGCGAGACTTGGGGCGATAATGTCATTGTATCGCTGGTCAAATGGTATTCAGTCTCGTCCTCTGGTATCATCGGCGCAGTTTTTTGCATGATGATATCGTTCCTTTGTGAAGGAAATATGTACCGATGATCAGACAACGGACGCTTAAAAATACCATTCGTGCCACCGGCGTTGGCCTTCATTCCGGGGAAAAGGTGTACCTGACCCTGCGGCCGGCCCCGGTGGAAACGGGGATTGTTTTTCGCCGTACTGACCTTGACCCGGTGGTCGAGATCCGTGCCTGTGCGGAAAACGTGGGCGAAACCATGCTGTCGACAACATTGGTCAAGGATGGCGTCCGGGTTGCAACCGTGGAGCATCTGCTTTCGGCCATGGCGGGCCTGGGTATCGACAACTGTTTCGTGGAGCTCAGTGCCGCCGAAGTGCCGATTATGGATGGCAGTGCCGGTCCTTTCGTATTCCTGCTGCAGTCAGCGGGCATTGCGGAGCAGGAAGCGGCCAAGCGCTTCATCCGGATCAAGCGTGAAGTGACGCTGGAAGAAGGCGACAAGAAAGCGACCTTCCTGCCTTTCGAGGGTTTCAAGGTCAGCTTCGGTATCGACTTCGACCACCCGGTGTTCAAGGGCCGCGCCCAGACCGCCACGGTGGATTTCTCCAGCACCTCGTTTGTGAAGGAAGTCAGCCGTGCCCGTACCTTTGGTTTCATGCGTGATATCGAGAAGTTGCGCGCCATGAACCTCGCCCTGGGCGGCAGCGTTGACAATGCCATCGTGGTGGATGACTACAAGATCCTCAACGAGGACGGTCTTCGGTACGATGATGAATTTGTAAAGCACAAGGTTCTGGACGCGATCGGCGACCTCTACCTGCTGGGCAACAGCCTGATTGGCGAGTTCCGCGGAGTGAAGTCCGGTCACGACCTGAACAACAAGCTGCTGCGCAAGTTGCGGGCGGAAGAGGATGCCTGGGAAGTGGTTACCTTCGATGACGAAGCGACTGCCCCCATCTCCTACATGAAGCCTGTTTTGGCTGCATCGGCCTGAGGCGGGACGCCTCAGCCGGAACGGTCGCTTGCGTGACTGGCGAGTTTTTCGAGAACCTCGCGTAAAGCTTTATCCTTCGTGTGCCCGGCCTCCTCTTCGAGGAGCCGGGCATTTTCTTTGCTGAGGGTCATCGGTGACGGCGGCTTCTTCAGCGAATAGCGTCCGGGACGCACCTTCACCTTCAGTTTCCAGACGAATTCAAAGGCTTCCTCTCGACGTAGGTCGGCCATGATCTCCTGTTGCCGGAACCGTAACTGGCTGGCCCGGGTGGCGCTGTCGGTTTGCAGGACCAGTTCCCCGTCCCGGTAGCTGACGAAGCGAACGCCTTTGGCCAGCTCCTCCGGTACGGACTGCAGGACCCGCTGCTCCGCCTTCTGGTGCATCGTGGCCCTGGCCACCAGTTCCCTCAGGTGGTGGGACTGCTCCTGGTTGTCAGGGGAAAGGGACAGTGATGGTCTGGTCTTCATGACGGTTTCCGGATTCGACGTGATAGCGATGGTTTGTATACACTAACAGGCTACCTATGGCGCGGTTCCGTGACAGTTGGTGGTAAAGTGTATCCCGCGCTATGGGAGCTTTGCCTTCTGTGCAAAGATTAACCAGTCTTCGGGTGGCAGTGATCCGCGTATCGCTGCCGTCAATCGGTCTCCATCGCCCGTGGCGGGCCCGGAGGCCGTTAACAAAGCGTAACAGCCTGACAGCCAAAAGGAAGACATCCTTCTCCTTTTAATGGTCACGTCCGGTTTATGATCAGGCCAGGTTTCAGAGTGACGACCAACCGGGGCGTTAAGCGCTTCCAGGGTCGCCAGGGAAAGGAATCGGTCGTCGGGACAGGGATTGTTCATAACACGTTATTGGTTAGAGACAATGAACATCATCCTTGTAGGTCAGAATCACGGTCGTTCGAAAGTCTTCACGCTGCATCCTGGCGGTATCCTGGTGGTTGCGGCGTTCACACTGGCTATTGTGGCCCTGTGTGCCTGGGCCGGTTACCAGGCGGCGATGGCCCGGGTTGCCGATCGCCCGGTGGTGCCCTCCTATATCCTGGCCCAGTGGCATGAAACCCTCCAGGGCCAGGAAAAGCAACTGGCGGAACTTGAGCGGGAGGCCCGGGAGCAGGTGGATGCCATGACCCTGCGGCTGGGTGAAATGCAGGGCCGCCTCCTGCGGCTGGATGCCCTGGGACAGCGCTTTGTGGACAATGGCGCCGTCGCCGCGGATGAGTTCAACTTCGATGAAGCTCCTGCAGTGGGCGGTCCGGAGGAGGAAGCCGGCGAGGCCCGTTCCTTCACCTCTCCCCAACTGACGCAACTGATCAACCAGCTTGACCAGCGAATCCGTGACCGGGAGCAGCAATTGCGCCTGCTGGATACGCTGATCTCCAACCGTCGCCTGGAAGACGAACGCTTCGTGGAAGGCCGCCCCATTACCTGGGGATGGCTGTCGTCACCGTTTGGCTACCGGACTGACCCCTTCAATGGCAAGCGCACCTGGCACAATGGCGTGGATCTGGCGGGCAAGGACGGCAGTGACATTATCTCGGTGGCCGCCGGTGTGGTCACCTTTGCCGGTGACCGCCATGGCTACGGTAACCTGGTGGAGATCGACCATGGCGATGGCCTGGTTACCCGCTATGCCCACGCCAAGACGGTGGAAGTGGAGGTTGGCCAGGTGGTCCAGAAGGGCCAGGCCATTGCCACCATGGGCTCCACCGGCCGTTCCACCGGTCCTCATGTGCATTTCGAAGTCCTGCAGAATGGCAAGGCCCGCAATCCGGTGACCTATATCCAGCGGGCGTCCCGCTAGCACCGGTAATCTCCTGATGTACCGGTGGCCGGTCAATAAGTGGCCGGTCCACCCGTCCCATGTGATCCAGCCCCGGTTTCCGGGGTATTTCCCGCCATGCCCGAAGCCGGCCGCCTTTTGTCCTCTTGCAAAATAAGGTTAGAATGCCGGCTTCCTCCGTTTAATCAAAGAAGCAGTGGTCTATGTTCACGAAGCTTGCAACGAAGATGTTCGGCAGTAAAAACGCCCGCGAGGTCAAAAGGATGCGCAAGGTGGTGTCGCGCATCAACGCACTCGAGGAGTCCCTCGAAGGGCTGTCAGACGATCAGTTGCAGGCCAGGACCACGGAATTCCGGGACCGTCTCGAGAAGGGCGAGACCCTGGACCAGTTGCTTCCGGATGCTTTTGCCACCGTGCGCGAGGCCAGCCGCCGGGTCATGGGCATGCGTCACTTTGATGTGCAGCTTATTGGCGCCATGACCCTCCATGAAGGCCACATTGCCGAGATGAAGACCGGGGAAGGCAAGACCCTGGTGGCTACCGCCTCGGTGTACCTGAACGCCCTGGCCGGCCGTGGTGTGCACGTGGTGACGGTGAACGACTACCTTGCCCGCCGGGACGCCGAGTGGATGGGCAAGCTCTATCGCTTCCTGGGCATGACCGTGGGGGTGGTGGTGTCCGGGCAGCCGCCGGAAGAGAAGCGTGAAGCCTACCAGGCGGATATTACCTACGGCACCAACAACGAGTTCGGTTTCGACTACCTGCGGGACAACATGGCGTTCAGCACCCAGGACAAGGTCCAGCGCCCCCTGAACTACGCCATCGTGGACGAAGTGGACTCCATCCTTATCGACGAGGCCCGTACCCCGCTGATCATCTCCGGTGCCGCCGAGGACAGCTCCAAGCTGTACCGGGAAATCAACACCCTGATTCCCTCCCTGGAAAAGGGCGAGGTGCCCGAGGACGAGGGGGAGGGTGAGCCCACCGGCGACTTCACCATCGACGAGAAGTCCAGGCAGGTGGAGCTTACCGAAGGCGGCCATGAGAAGGTGGAGCAGCTGCTGCTGGACCGGGGACTGCTGAAGGAAGGGGACAACCTCTACTCCGCCGCCAACCTGGCCCTGCTGCACCATGTCCACTCCGCCTTGCGTGCCCACCACCTGTTCCACCGTGAGGTGGACTACCTGGTACAGAATGGCCAGGTGGTGATCGTGGATGAGCACACCGGTCGTACCATGCCGGGCCGTCGCTGGAGCGAGGGCCTGCACCAGGCCATCGAGGCGAAGGAAGGGGTCGACATCAAGGCCGAGAGCCAGACCCTGGCCTCCACCACCTTCCAGAACTATTTCCGCATGTACGACAAGCTGGCGGGTATGACCGGTACCGCGGATACCGAAGCCTTCGAATTCCGCCAGATCTACGGCCTGGATGTGGTGGTGATTCCACCCAACAAGCCGATCCAGCGTACCGACTACAACGACCTGATCTACCTGACCCAGGAAGAGAAGTTCCACGCCATCATTGACGAGATCAAGGATGTGACCGCGGAGAACCGCCCGGTGCTGGTGGGTACCGCCTCGGTGGAAGCCTCCGAGGTGCTGTCGGCGCTGCTCAAGAAGGCCCGTATCGAACACAAGATTCTCAACGCCAAGCACCATGAGAGTGAGGCCCAGGTGATTGCCCAGGCCGGCCGCCCGGGTGCCGTTACCATTGCCACCAACATGGCCGGTCGGGGTACCGACATCATGCTGGGCGGCAACTGGGAAACCGAGGTGGCTTCCCTGGAAGAGCCCACCCAGGAGCAGATCGACACCATCAAGTCGGAGTGGGAAGAGCGTCACCAGCAGGTGCTGGCAGCCGGTGGCCTGCACATCATCGGTACCGAGCGCCACGAGTCCCGCCGGATCGACAACCAGCTTCGGGGCCGTGCCGGTCGTCAGGGGGACCCGGGGTCCTCCCGCTTCTTCCTGTCCCTGGAAGACAACCTGATGCGCATCTTCGCCCCGGACCGGGTCAAGAAGCTGATGCAGGCCATGGGCATGAAGAAGGGAGAGGCCATCGAGCACCGCATGGTCACCAACGCCATCGAGAAATCCCAGCGCAAGGTGGAAGGCCGCAACTTCGATATGCGGAAGACCCTGCTGGAATACGACGATGTCGCCAACGACCAGCGGACCGTGATCTACGAGCAGCGGAACGAGGTGATGGCCTCCGAGGATGTGTCGGAAATGATCGACGGCATCCGCGCCGACGTGGTGGAAGAAACCATCAGCGAGTTCATCCCGCCCCAGAGCATGCCGGAGCAGTGGGATGTGCCTGGTCTGGAAGCCCACCTGGCCTCGGAGATGTCCATCGAGCTGCCCATCCAGCAGTGGCTGGACGAGGACAAGAAACTCTACGAGGAAAAGCTGCGCGAACGTATCCTCGAAGAGATTGTCGCCGCCTACCGGACCAAGGAAGAAGTGGTGGGTGCCGAGTCCATGCGCAAGTTCGAGAAGCAGGTGTTCCTGCAGGTTCTGGATACCCTATGGAAGGAGCACCTGTCCAACATGGACCACCTGCGTCGTGGTATCCACCTGCGGGGCTATGCCCAGAAGAACCCCAAGCAGGAGTACAAGCGCGAAGCCTTCAACCTGTTCGAGTCCATGCTGGACAGCATGAAGCGTGACATTACCCGGGTGCTTTGCCATGTGAAGGTCCAGACCCGTGAGGAAATGGAAGAGGTGGAACGCCAGCGCCGGGAACAGCTGGAGAAGGAACTGGCCGCCGCCCGCATGCGCCATGATCAAACCAGCGCCACCCAGGCGGAACAGGGTGGCCAGGGGCAGGGTGAAGGCGACCGGGCCAGTGGTGCCACGCCGGAGACCTATGTCCGCCAGGACCGAAAGGTGGGTCGAAACGAGCCCTGTCCGTGCGGGTCCGGCAAGAAGTACAAGCAGTGCTGCGGCAAGATCGCCTGACGCCGCACTGAACCGAACCAGAACAACCCGCACCTCCGAACCACCGGGGCTGCGGGTTTTTTTATCTTCAGACATGATGACAGAGGGCCGGTCCCGGACCGGTCGGCAAAGGAGGCAGTTATGGCAGTAGGTCCCGCAACGTTACCCGAACCCTTCTACCCCGTGGCGGGGGTCAGGCTCGGCATAGCCAGCGCCGGCATCAAGAAGCCGGGCCGAAAGGATGTGGTGGTCCTGGAGCTGGCCAAGGGCAGCCGGGTAGCCGGCATCTTCACCACCAACCAGTTCTGTGCCGCGCCGGTCCATGTGACCCGGGAGCACCTGGTGGAGGGTGAGCCCCGCTACCTGCTGATCAATACCGGCAATGCCAATGCTGGCACCGGGGCGCGGGGCTTGAAGGATGCCAATACCTGCTGCGAGGCCCTGGCGGAGGCAGCGGGTGTGAAGGCGCATTCGGTTCTGCCGTTCTCCACCGGCGTCATTGGCGAGCCGCTGCCTGTGGACCGGATCGTGGCGGCCCTGCCGGACGCCCTGGCCAACCTGTCCGCCGACAACTGGGCCCAGGCGGCAGCGGGCATCATGACTACCGATACCCGCCCCAAGGGGGCCACCCGGCAACTGGACATCGATGGTCGCACGGTGACCATCTCGGGCATCAGCAAGGGGGCCGGCATGATCCGCCCGAACATGGCCACCATGCTGGGCTTTATCGCCACCGATGCCTCCATTTCGCCGGCGGTGTTGCAGAAGCTCAGCAACGAACTGGGGGAGAAATCCTTCAATCGCATCACCATTGATGGCGACACCTCCACCAACGATGCCTGCATGCTGATCGCCACCGGCCAGTCCGGTGCCGGCGTGGCCACGGTGGAAAGTGAACACTATGAGGCCCTACGGGATGCCTTGCAGTCGGTCTACCTGGAGCTGGCCCACGCCATCGTCCGGGACGGGGAGGGTGCCACCAAGTTTGTCACCATCAACGTCACCGGCGCCGCCGGCCAGCGGGAAGCACTGGATGTGGCGTACACCGTCGCCCACTCGCCGCTGGTCAAGACCGCGCTGTTTGCCTCTGACCCCAACTGGGGACGCATCCTGGCGGCGGTCGGCCGTGCCGGTGTCGACGGGCTCGACCTGGAGGCCGTGGAGATCTTCCTGGGGGATGTTTGCCTGGTGCGGGACGGTGGTCGTGCCGACGACTACACCGAGGAGCGGGGCCAGGCGGTGATGGACCAGGAGGAAATCACCGTCCGCATCGACCTCAAACGTGGACGCATCGAGGAAACCGTGTGGACCTGCGACTTCTCCCATGACTATGTCACCATAAACGCGGAGTACCGGACCTGATGGCCGAAGGCACCCGCAAGCTTGTCCATGTGGCGGTGGGAGTGATCTGGCGTGATGGCCGCATCCTCATTGCCCGACGCCCCGACGATGTCCACCAGGGAGGCCTGCTGGAGTTCCCGGGTGGCAAGGTGGAACCCGGCGAGGGCGTGCAGCAGGCACTGGCCCGTGAACTGCTGGAGGAAACCGCCGTCAGCGTCTCCACGGAGGCTCTGGAACCCCTGATCCGCATACGCCATGACTACGGCGACAAGGAAGTGCTGCTGGATGTCTGGCAGACCCACGATTCCACGGGATCGCCCCATGGTGTGGAGGGGCAGCCGGTATTCTGGCTGGCGCCGGTGGAGCTGACCGCCAGTGACTTTCCCGCCGCGAACCGGCCCATCATCAGCGCCATCCGACTGCCACGTCAGTTGGCTATCACTGGCGATGTGAGCAAGGCCGGGACTGCCGTCGAACGTTGTGTCCGGGGTGTTGAATACCAGGAGCTTCCATTGATGCTCCTGCGCCTGCCATCCCTGACATCGGAGGCGTACACTGGGGTGGTAGGGCAATGCCTGCAGCGTCTGCCTGATACCCCCGTGATGGTGCATGACCGTCCCGAACTGGTGGCAGATTTGCCGGTGGCCGGCCTGCACCTGAGCTGGCGCCGGGCGGCATCGCTGACGGAGCGACCGGTGCCGGATGACCGCTGGTTCGGAGTGTCCTGTCACAATGCCGACGAACTGGCCCATGCGGCGGCGATCGGGGCGGACTACGCTACCCTGGGGCCGGTGCTTCCCACTCCCACCCATCCGGAGGCCGAAGGTATGGGGTGGGATCGGTTCGCCGTACTGACGGACACTGCGGTGGTGCCGGTCTACGCCCTGGGGGGCATTGGCCCGGATTATCTCGACAGAGCCATACAGGCCGGCGCCCAGGGCATTGCCGGTATCTCCTGGTGGTGGATCACACCCGACAACAGACCGGAGGCAATATGAGCAAGCTGACCCACTTGGATGACCAGGGTGCGGCCCGAATGGTGGATGTGGGCAGCAAGGAGGTAACCGAACGTGAAGCGGTTGCCGAGGGGCGGATCCTCATGGATCCCACTACCCTGGCGATGATCGTGGACGGCGAGCATCCCAAGGGCGATGTACTGGCCGTGGCCCGGGTGGCGGGCATCATGGCGGCCAAGAAGACCCATGATCTGATCCCCCTGTGCCACGCCCTGAACCTGTCTTCGGTCAAGTTGGCCTTCACCCCGCAGCGGGAGCCGTCATCAGTGCATATTGAGGCTCGCTGCAAGCTGGCGGGGCAGACCGGCGTCGAGATGGAGGCGCTGACTGCGGTCAGTGTTGCCGCTTTGACGCTCTACGATATGTGCAAGGCGGTGGATCGGGGTATGGAGATTACGGGGGTGCGCCTGCTTGAGAAAAAGGGTGGGCGTAGTGGGCATTGGCAGGCGGAATAGTCCTTTGGGTTTGGTGGTGGGCCGGGCACCGGGTAGGGCTTTCCAGAACACGCCGTGAATACGTCCATGTAGGCTCCTCAAAAACCTTTACGGCTTATTGCTCCTGCGTCGCCGTAAAGGTCCTGGCCTGACCGTCCTTGGCCAGGCCGTGGAACGCTAACGCGTTCCACCCCTATTTTTGAGGGTTCCGGAAAGCCCTACCCGGTACCTGCCCTTATGCATGTGTGCAGGCCATCCGAATCTTCCTGCTGGGCGTATCTAGGATGGTTTTCATACTTTCCGCAGGTTCTGTGGGAGTATACGGGCCATCTGGAACTACGCCGACTGGCCGCCATCTGCTAGAATGCCCCGCTCATTGCATTTAGGACTCACGAGGAAACACTGTGGCTGTTCGCTACATCCAGACCTGTCGCCTGCCCACGCCTTTTGGCGTTTTTCAAATGCACGGTTTCGAGGAACCGGACACGGGCAAGGAGCATGTTGCCCTGACGCTGGGAGACCTGGACAGTGACCAGCCCATGCTGGCCCGTACCCACTCCGAGTGCCTGACAGGCGATGCCCTGTACAGCATGCGGTGCGACTGTGGCTACCAGCTCGAGGAAGCCCTGAGGAGCATCGCAAGGGAAGGGCGGGGAATTCTCATGTACCTGCGCCAGGAAGGCCGTGGTATCGGGCTGCTCAACAAGATCCGCGCCTACAAGCTGCAGGACGAGGGCGCCGATACGGTAGAGGCCAATGAACGACTGGGTTTTGCCGCTGACCTGCGGGACTACAGCATGTGCAAGGACATGCTCGATCACCTGGGCATCCGCAGCCTCCGCCTGATGACCAACAACCCCCGCAAGGTGGATTCCCTGCGTGGCCTGGGTATCGATGTTGTCGAGCGGGTTCCCCTCCACGTTGGCCGCAACCCTCACAACGAACATTACCTGGACACCAAGCAGAGCAAGCTGGGCCACTGGCTGGAAACGCACCAGGACGACGATCCGGAATAGTTATTTTTGCACGCAGGAAGGCCGGGCCCGAAAAGGACTGACTCCAAAGGTCTGACGGTGTCAGGGTGAGGGGGCTTTCGGAGCAGCGACAGGGATGTCGCGGTGCAAGGTCGGCCCAGGGATGGGCCGTGAATTGCAGCTCCGAAAGCTCCCCTCACCCTGGCACCAGCCCCCGATCTTGAGATTCCAGGAGCTAGCGCTGGCCTCTTCCAGGCTTACGGAGCTGCTTTAAGGTCAGGTTTCCCGGCGCTGATACGCTTGCGAATAGACGCCTCGATGCCAGCGGCATCCAGCCCGACCTCGGTGAGCAGTTCCCCGTGCTTGCCATGGTCCACATAGCGGTCCGGCAGCCCCAGCTGGAGCACCGCCTTCGCGATCCCCTCCCGGTTCAGGAACTCCGTTACCGCACTGCCGGCCCCCCCGGCAATGGCATTCTCCTCCAGGGTCACCACCACATCGTGGGACGCCACCAGCTCCGCCACCAGACGCTCATCCAGCGGCTTCACAAACCGCATGTCCGCCACCGTCGCATTGAGCCTGTCGGCCGCCTCCAGGGCTGCGGACAGCCGGGTCCCGAAATTCAGGATAGCCACCGACTCGCCTTCCCGGACCACACGGCCCTCGCCAATTGGCAGGGTCTTCAGTTCCTGCTCGATCACCGCACCCGGACCAGTCCCCCGGGGATAGCGTACGGCGGCCGGACCGTTATGCATCAGTCCGGTCTGCAATAACTGCCGGGTCTCATTCTCATCCGACGGCGTCATCACCACCATGTTCGGCACGCACCGCAGGTAGCTCAGGTCGAACGCCCCGGCATGGGTCGGACCATCCTCACCCACCAGGCCGGCCCGGTCGATGGCAAACAGCACATCCAGATTTTGGATGGCCACGTCATGGATCAACTGGTCATAGGCCCGCTGCAGGAAGGTGGAGTAGATCGCCACCACCGGCTTGGCGCCATCACAGGCCAGGCCCGCCGCCAGGGTGACCGAATGTTGCTCGGCAATGGCCACGTCGTGGTAACGGTCCGGAAAGCGCTTCGAGAAGGCCAGCAGGTCGGAGCCCTCGCACATGGCCGGCGTAATGCCGACGATTCGCTCGTCCTGCTCCGCCGCATCGCACAGCCACTGGCCGAACACATTGGCGTACTTGGGCAGTTTCGGCTTGGGCTTCACCGGCTCCGGCTTGCTCGGCGGCAGCGGCTCGATCTTGTTGATGGCGTGATAGCCAATGGGGTCGTCCTCCGCTGGCGCAAACCCCTTGCCCTTGCGGGTCACCACATGGAGGAACTGGGGGCCGTCCAGCTCACGGATGTTCTGCAGGGTATCCACCAGCAGCGGCAGGTCGTGGCCATCGATGGGGCCGATGTAGTTGAAGCCCAACTCCTCGAACAGGGTGCCGGGGGCAATCATGCCCTTGAAGTGTTCCTCGGTCTTGCGGGCCAGGGCCATCAGGGGCGGCGCCGCCTGCAGCACCTTCTTGCCGCTGTCCCGCACCTGGTTGTAGGTACGGCTGGACAGCAGGCGGGCGAAATAGTTGGACAGGCCACCCACATTCTTGGAAATGGACATGTCGTTGTCGTTCAGGATCACCAGCATATCCGCATCCAGGTGACCGGCGTGGTTCAGGGCCTCGAAGGCCATGCCCGCGGTCATGGCGCCGTCACCGATTACCGCGATGCTGCGGCGACCGGTCTGTTGCTGCCGGGCGGCCAGGGCCATGCCCAGGGCAGCGCTGATGGAGGTGCTGGAATGCCCCACGCCAAAGGTGTCGTACTGGCTTTCCGCACGCTTGGGGAAACCGGCCAGGCCATCCTTCTGACGGATGCTGCCCATACGTTCCTTGCGACCGGTGAGAATCTTGTGGGGGTAGGCCTGGTGGCCCACATCCCACACCAGGCGGTCTTCCGGGGTGTTGAAGACATAGTGCAGGGCCACGGTCAGCTCCAGCACCCCCAGGCCGGCACCGAAGTGCCCGCCGGACTGCCCCACGGTCCACAGCAGGAACGCGCGCAGTTCCCGGGCCAGTGCCGGCAGATCTTCCTCCGACAGCAGGCGAAGCTGGTCTGGCGTGTCAATCCCGTCCAGCAGCGGTGTGTGGGGGCGCTGGGTGGGGATTTCCTTGAAAATATCTGAATCCTGCATCCGTCCGGGTCTTGTCTCGGTGATTGAGGGGAACGTTAGGGCCATGGTCCGACTGACGTCCCACAGGCTAAAGCGTCCATTATAGGCGATGGAGGGGGCGGTTTCAGTAGCGTCGCGACACCACGAATTCCGCCATGCCCCTGAGGGCGTCCGCTTCCGGACCAAAGTCCGCCAGGCTTTGCCTGCATTGTTGCAACAGTGTGGCAAGATAGTCCCGGGCACCGTCAACCCCCATCAACGCCGGATAGGTAGGTTTACTACGGGCCTGGTCGGAGCCCTGGGGTTTGCCGATCACGCTGGTGTCCCCCTCGATGTCCAGCAGGTCATCCTGTACCTGGAAGGCCAGGCCGATGGCCCGGGCGTAATGGGCCAGGTGTTCATGGTGGGAGTTCCCGGCGCTGGCGCCCTCCACGGACAGCACGCCAAGCTGCACGCTCGCCTCGATCAGGGCGCCGGTCTTGCGTCGATGCATCTGTTCCAGGTCGTCCAGGGACAGGCGTTGTCCCACGGCTCCCAAATCAATGGCCTGGCCGCCCACCATGCCGGTGCTGCCGCTGGCCGAGGCAAGCCGCTGCACCATCGCCAGGCGGGCCTCCGCAGTCAGCGACGGGTCGGTGGACAGCCATTCGAAGGCGAGGGCCTGCAAGGCATCGCCGGCCAGGATGGCGGTGGCTTCGTCGTACTGGATATGGGTGGTGGGGCGGCCACGGCGCAGCTCGTCATCGTCCATGGCCGGCAGGTCGTCGTGAATCAGCGAGTAGGCATGGATCAGCTCGACGGCGCAGGCCGCCACCAGTGCCTGCGCCGGTTGCCCGCCCACGGCGGTTGCGGCGGCCATGGCCAGGGCCGGGCGGATACGCTTGCCACCGCCAAGCACGCTGTAGCGCATGGCGCCATGAAGGCGACGGGGCTCGATGGTCTCATCCGGCAGGCGACGGGCCAGGGCGTCGTCGGTCAGGGAGGCGCAGGTGGCAAGGAAGTCACCGGTGGAGGCGTGGTGCATTGTCAGCCCTGCTCCCCATCGTCTTCCGGCGGATTGAACGGCTGGGCCTCCAGGCTGCCGTCTTCCCGCTCCACCAGTTGCTGTACCCTTTGCTCCGCCTGGCGTAACGCCTGCTGGCACTCCCGGGTCAGCTTGACACCCCGTTCGAAGGCGCCCAGCGATTGCTCCAGGGACAGTTCCCCCTGTTCCAGGTCCCTGACCAGCCCTTCCAGCTCGGCGAGGGACTTCTCGAAATCGGCAATGGATGTGGTTTCCGGGGTATCAGCCATGGGGCTCTCCGTCAGCTTCACGAGGCGCGTTGGGTTGCGGCAAGTATACCAGAGCGATCATCGGGGCCGAACCTTCGCCGGTGAATGTCAGCGGTTGTCCGGCACCTGCCAGCAGAAATGCTGCAGGTTGTCCGGAGTGCCACCCCGCGACCAGGTCTGCTCCGTCACCCGTACCTCGCCCTCGCGGGAGACCGTGATCACGGTACTGGCCCGGGTCCCGTAGAGGTCGGAACGGATAAACGGCGACGACAGGAAGCGCTCCTGTTCCAGCCCGATGCCGGTATCAGGCAGCAGGTGGTCCGGGGCTGGTGACGTGTCCTTAAGTTGCTCCATCAGCGTCCGGTGCAGGGCGTCCGGGGCGTTCGGATTGCAGTGGGCAAGGGTTTCCCGAAGCTGTCCCCGGAGTCGTACCAGTTTCGGCCAGGGGCTCTGTAGCAGGTGGTTGCTGACACCATAGCTGCCCCGGTGCAGGTCTCGGCCCGGATGGGCGTCCCGGTTGCTGTAGTACCAGCCCTCGTTTCGGGTGGCCTGGATCAGGTTGAAGCCGGCGTACAGGTTGCCGTTATCGGCCAGGTGTTGCTGCACGTCCCGCCTGGATTGCTGCTGGATTATCAGGGGCAGCTTGCCCCGGGTCAGCCGTCCGGGCTCGGCGCTGCCTTCCCGCACGTTGGTCACGGCGCTGACCACGCCAGCCTGCGATATCGCCAGCCATGTGCCGCCAGAGCGGTCATCCCGCCCCGCCAGCAGGTTGCTGTCCGGCCACCAGTGCATGGGCGTGGTGGGGCGGTCGTAGAATTCGTCGCGATTGGCGGCCAGTACCAGGGGGAAGTCGCGGTGCTGGTCAATGGCAAAGAGGATAAGGCACATAGGTTTCCATCTGATTGCTGGAGCGGGGAAATGCTGACCCCTGATGCTTTGTGTATGATACACGCTTTGATTTTCAATGGACGGTGGTGTGCATGTCCCTGGTTCTGGTATTCGGGCTCTATCTGGCCCTTGGCGCCCTGGCCGGCACCCTGGCGGGGCTGTTCGGCATCGGCGGTGGCCTGGTGATCGTACCGGTGCTGATCTTCAGCTTCGGATTGCAGGGTATCAGTCCGGAGATCGCCGCTCACCTGGCGGTGGGTACGTCCCTGGCGACCATTGTGTTCACCTCCATCAGTTCCATCCGTTCCCACCACCAGAAAGGCGCGGTGCGCTGGGAGCTGTTCCGCCCCATGGTGGTGGGTATCGTGGTGGGTGCGGCACTCGGTGCCTGGACGGCGTCGCTGTTAAGTGGCGAGGCGCTGGAACTGATCATCGGCGTGTTTGTCATCCTGGTGGCGCTGAAGATGCTGCTGGATATCAACCCGACAACCGCCAGACCCGAGCCGGGCAAACCACTGCTGTCAGTGGCCGGTACGGTCACCGGCTGGGGATCGGCCATTTTCGGTATCGGTGGAGGCACCCTGACGGTGCCCTTCCTGAGCTGGCGCAGTGTGCGGATGCAGCAGGCGGTGGCCACTTCGGCGGCCTGCGGCCTGCCCATCGCCATCGCCGGCGCCGCCACCAACCTCTGGACCGGCTGGGGCAACCCGTTGTTACCGGACTATGCCGCCGGCTTTGTCTACCTGCCGGCGATGGTGGGTATCGTGGCAACCAGTGTGATCTTCGCCCGCTTCGGCGCCATCCTGGCCCATAAGCTGGATGCCAAACTGCTGAAACGCCTGTTTGCCATCCTGTTGCTGATCGTTGGCACCCGTTTCCTTCTCTGAGGTCTGTGCATGCTCAAACACCCACAATTCGATCCCGTGGCCATTTCGGTCGGCCCCCTGAAGATCCACTGGTATGGCCTGACCTACCTGGTGGGATTCGCCGTGGGCTGGTGGCTGGGCAAGGTCCGCGCCCGCAAGGAGTGGACGCCACTCAATGAACAGCAGGTGGGTGACCTGTTGTTCTATATCGCCCTGGGTGTGATCCTGGGGGGCCGTTTCGGCTATGTGGTGTTCTACAACTTCGACCAGTTCGCGGCAGACCCATTATGGTTGTTGCGGGTCTGGGAAGGGGGCATGGCCTTCCATGGTGGCCTGATTGGCGTCATGCTCGCCATGTGGTGGTACGGTCGCAAGCTGGGCTGCGGTTTCTTCCGCATTGCGGATTTCGTGGCGCCACTGGTGCCGGTGGGGCTGGGGGCCGGGCGTATCGGTAATTTCATCAATGGCGAACTCTGGGGCCGACCGACGGATGTGCCCTGGGGCATGGTGTTTCCCCAGGCGCCGGATATGCTGGCACGACACCCGTCACAGCTGTATCAGTTTGCGCTGGAGGGGGTGGCATTGTTTACCATCCTCTGGATATTCTCATCGAAGCCGCGCCCCACGATGGCGGTTTCGGGGCTGTTCCTGATCCTGTATGGCTGTTTCAGGATTGTCGTTGAATTCTTCCGTCAGCCGGACCCCCAGCTGGGTTATCTGGCCTTCGACTGGCTGACCATGGGGCAGTTGCTGTCACTGCCGATGGTCATCGCCGGTGCCTTGCTGATGGTGTTTGCATACAGAGGCGTGAAGTCATGAAAGCCTACCTTGATCTGATGAACGATGTGGTCGCCAACGGCACCGACAAGGGTGACCGTACGGGTGTGGGTACCCGTTCGGTGTTTGGTCGTCAGTTGCGCTTTGACCTGGAGCAGGGCTTCCCGCTGCTGACCACCAAGAAGGTGCACCTGCGCAGCATCATCTATGAGCTGTTGTGGTTCCTTCAGGGTTCCACGGACAACAACTGGCTGAAGGAGCGCAAGGTCAGTATCTGGGATGAGTGGGCGCTGGAGAACGGCGACCTGGGACCGATCTACGGCAAGCAGTGGCGCAGCTGGCAGTGCCCCGACGGTCGCGTGGTGGACCAGATCAGCGAGGTGATCGAGCAGATTCGCACCAAGCCCAATTCCCGCCGCCATATCGTGACGGCCTGGAACCCGGCGGAGCTGCCGGACGAGTCCATGGGCCCCCAGGACAATGCCCGGGAAGGGCGGATGGCCCTGGCGCCCTGTCACTGTCTGTTCCAGTTCTATGTGGCGGATGGCCGCCTGTCCTGCCAGCTCTACCAGCGCAGTGCCGACCTGTTCCTGGGGGTGCCGTTCAATATCGCGTCCTACAGTCTGCTGACCCATATGATTGCGCAGCAGTGTGATCTGGAGGTGGGCGAGTTTGTGCATACCTTTGGTGACTGTCACCTGTACCAGAACCATCTGACTGACGACATTGTGTTTGAGCAGTTGAAGCGCAAGCCGGGGCGGTTGCCTACGCTGCGGATTCTGCGGAAGCCGGATTCGATCTTTGATTACGAGTATGAAGACTTTGAGGTTGAGGGGTATGAGCCTCAGGGTGTGATCAGGGCGCCCATTGCCATTTGATCTTTGTTGGTGGTCTGAGTTGGGGTAGCCCGCTTGTTCTGGTGTATGTGCACAAGCACCCGGGGCCTTTTTCTGAAACACGCCGTGAATACATCCCTGTAGGCTCTTCAAAAACGTCCCTGTTTTTGAAGG